>JAAEPL010000504.1 GCA_024232675.1 Planctomycetaceae bacterium | reverse complement strand
GCGATCGTAGACTCGGTGCTGGTTTTGGTAACTACCGGGATCGTTTAGCGCGTTGCGATAGGTTCCATCCGACAATGTCGATCCCTCATGGCGAATCGCCGTCTCTAGTACCAACAACATCTTCTCGTGAATCAAGTGCCAATTTTTGCGTGAAATCCTTTGGCATTTTTTGCGGGGATCGACTCCGGCCAAGTGCAATATCTCCGAGGCATAAATGTTACCCACACCGGCAACGGCCTTCTGGTCCAATAAACCGACCTTGGCGGCAATTTTTCGCTGTCGCAAATTGTTGGCCAGTTGCTCACGGGTAATGCTTAAGGCATCGGGGCCGATGCGTGCGGGAGACAGGTACTCTGCCAAACCCTGTTGATCCAATAAAAAAACTTGCCCTAAGCCACGGCGATCCCAATAAGCAATGCGGTCGCAGTCACCTCCCTCCAACTCCAATTCAAATCGCAAGTGCTCTTGCGTGGGCGGTTCATCCACCAACATCAGGCCCGTCATACGCGGTTCAATGACCAACGACCATGCGTGGTCAAAAGACAGAATGATGCGTTTCCCATGGCGACCCACGTTGGTAATACAGCGTTTACGCAGCTGCCTGGAGATCTTTTGCCAAGATGCATTCGTCGCTAGGGGTTTCTTACGGCAAGGCAATTGCTGCACCTTCACGACACGGCTACCGAGGGCTCCGGCAATTCCCTTGCGCATCGTTTCTACTTCAGGTAATTCAGGCATAACCAACTCGAAAAATCACTTCGGCACCCGCACTCACGAGGTTCGGATCGTAACGCTTAAACGGACAGCATCTCGTCGAGCCTACCCGCGGCAAGTTCATCTCCGCAACCATTGCGTTTACTTAAGTTTCCAGTTTTTACGAGAATATCAGTGCCAAATTTGTAATTTTTTTTACTTCCGCCAACCATCATTTCCATAGGTAATCGTTGCCAAATGGAGCACAGCAAGCATCAGGAAAAGTATTGACCCACACGACATAGGCTGTCTAAGGTGGAGTGAGGTCGTAAAATAGAGTGGAGGTTTACAACCATGACCGCTAACCATTCAAAATCCGCAATCCACCGTTACTTTGCGGGATTAGCTGAGAATACTTTCCAAGCCCAACTCGGTGTCGTTGATCCCGTTTTGATCGATTACGTTTCCGATCTTCTCATCCGATTCATTCGCTTGGACTCGGTACACAAATTTCGCGGTCTTACCGGACGACCGCTGATGAGTGTCACAGAAATGACCGCTGAGGCCACCGCACGACTGGGCTCTGCCAAACGCGATCTACACCGACACATTGGTGATTTCACTCTATTTTGGGCAGGTGTTTTCCCAGAAGCTCTACGCCAACGAGCAAGTGACAATGAATATCCTTTCGAGTCCTATTGTTCTTTTGGCAAACAATCCTATTTGATTGCCAGCACCATCGTCTCGGATAAAGAGGACGAACCGGCTTGCACAATTCTGGAACAGCTGAGCGAATCTTTCGAATTGTGTGCGTATGGGTTACGCGAAGTAAGGCGAGAGTGGGAGAGCGGCGAAGATGAAGAATATGGTCCGGGCTCCATTCTGCTGAATTAGTGACATGCTACGATGGGCAGGTCCCACTGGGTAAAGCGTCACGGCGTCTGGCAAAATGCGTATGTGGCCCCAGTACCGCTGCATTTCATTTTAACGAACCGCATGAATCTCATTTTATTTGCTGAACCGATTGCTATTTGCAAATTGCGAACGGAATCGAACCCCTCTACTTGGCAGCCCCAAACGCCGCTTTTTGCATCGATTATTGACCCTCACGGCCGGACGCTCATCTGCATGGAATCCGCCACGTCAGGGAAAGCAGCCGATATTCTCAGCCAATCTTCTTGGCGTTGTTTTCAGATCGACGCCGTGATGGATTTTGAAACCGTTGGAGTGATGGCGGAATTTTCCGGTCTGCTAGGGAAAGCCGAAATTCCCTTAATGGCGGTCTGCAGTTTTGAAACCGACTACCTTTTAGTACAAGAGCAGCATCTGGCTGAATCCCTTCGTGTCTTTCGGGCAGCGGGCCACCAGGTCCAGATCCAAGCCGCCGGTTCCCATTGAATTATTCTCCAACAGCGTGAAGATGGAATCATGTGTGGCCGATTTACATTAAGAACTCCGACAGAGACGATCGCCGATCTTTTTGAAGGCGTCGAGTTCCCGGAAATGACTGCGAATTTCAACATTGCGCCGACGCAAAGTGTCGCCGCGATTCGTCAGCCAGCGCTACCGACTTCCAAAGAATTCAGCTGGTTGAGGTGGGGACTGTTACCCTCCTGGGCGACGGACATCAAAATGGGAGCCCGCATGATTAATGCGAGGTGTGAGACGATACAGGAAAAACCTGCGTTTCGCGCAGCGTTCAAGAAACGACGTTGCTTAATTCTCGCAGACGGGTTTTACGAATGGCAGGCAACGCCCACCGGCAAGCAACCCATCTACATTTACCGTAAGGACGAGCAACCTTTTGGCATGGCGGGACTCTGGGAGACCAACTCACAAATCGCCTCCACGCCAATGGAGACTTGTACCGTCATTACGACTACGGCCAACCCTCTGGTCGCACCGATTCACGATCGTATGCCAGTCATCCTGCCCGCCGAGCATTTCGAGCAATGGTTGGATTCCGCTTTCGAAGATGCAACCGCTTTGCAAAGTCTCTTAAAACCCTATGCGGCAGAAAAGATGTCCACCCGGGCAGTCTCGAGGAACGTCAACAAAGTCGGCTACAACCAAGCCGACTGCCTTGCGCCCACTGCGACACAAGGCGAATTGTTCTAACTCATTTTGCTGAAAAGCAGCTATCAACTCGCAAGAATTGATAGAGTAAAACGGCGGCGGCATTGGCAACATTCAGAGAATCGGTGCTGCCTGCCATGGGGATGGAGACCTGCAGGTCACACTTTGCCAACCATTCCGGCGCAATCCCATCGGCTTCGTTACCCAACACAATTGCCAGACGCCGAGCGGGGCGGGGCATTGGCAAAGTACGTGCCTCGGGCCCGCCTGTTGCTGCCACGATGCAATACCCAAACTCATCCCGCAACGTTTGCAAGGCCGCCGAAATAGAATAGGGTTCAAAGACGGGCAACTGAAAGACGTTGCCCATAGAGACGCGAACCGCGCGACGACTGAACGGATCTGCCGAACGATGGCCAACCACGATCGCCTCCGCTCCGAAACCGGAACTCATGCGGATGATGGAACCTAAATTATCCGGCAAGACCGTAAAGGGACACACGACTAACGTACTCGGGTCTTTGTTAATGATGTGAGCATGCTCTTGCAAACTACGAAGCCGACGTCGACGTGCGCAGGCGATCACGCCAGAGTGGAATTCAAAACCGACGAGTTGGGAAACCAACGACCGGGGCATGTGAATCACATCAACCGAATCGGGAATGCGATCACGAAAATGTTCCACCGCCTGATCGCCCAGCACCACCGATACAACTTCATAATCGCTTTCTAACATACGCTCTACCACGAACCTTCCTTCGCCGATAAACAGATCCGGGTAACGGTTCCATTTTTTCCGGTTGATGTTCTGGTACGGAGCCAGCAACGGGTGGTCGATCGTAGTCAGTCGGTGAAGCATGGAAGGATGATGATTAAATCCGAGTCAGGCGAGGGCACCCCGAATACACAGGGCTTATCTGGTTGTGCCTCCATTTAGGTTCACGATGGAAACCGGCAGAAGGATTTTGCCAATTTCTCGCAGCAGCGGGAATCGGTGGTTGGCGGGTTGGTTAGGAAAGAAAACGTCTCGTCATTCTCTCCAATAGTTCGATACTCGCAAGCCAATGCCCACAAAAGTCTCACCATCATGGGAACTCGGCTGGAAGCCATTAAATTGTGCCCGGTCATTTTAGAACTGCAGAGCCGACCCAATGAATTTGAGTCGATCGCTTGCGTCACGGCTCAGCACCGAAAGATGCTGGATCAAGTGTTAGCCGTGTGTGAAGTTCAACCCGATCATGATCTCAACATCACGTTACCGGGCAATCTTTAGCTCAAATTACAGCGCGTGCTATTGGCGGGCTTGATGAGGTGATCCAAAAGATGCAACCTGCGATTACCTTAGTCCAAGGCGACACCGCAACGGCGTTCTGTATCGCCCTGGCTTCCCGCATAACCAACACACTGCCATTGTCGTGTGGAAGCGGGTTTACGCACGGGCAATAAATTTGCTCTGTTTCCAGAAGAAATGAACCGCCGCCTCATCGGGCAGTTGGCGGATCAGTATTTTGCCCGACCACACACGCTCAAGATATTTTGCTGAAAGAACACATCTCGCCACCGCGTGTTCATCTGACTGGCAATACTGTGATCGACGCTTTGCTGTGGGCAAGGTTTCGAAAATATTTGTATGGCGATTCGGCAAGTAGCCGGCGACCTTTCCGATGTGCAATTTGTTTACCCCATGCACCTCAATCCCGATGTCAGGGAACCGGTGAATCGTATTCTCGCCGGGCATGATCGTATCCACTTGACCGAACCCCGCACCTACGAACCATTCGTCTGATTGATGGAGCAAGCCACGGTGATCCTGACCGACTCGGGGGGCGTTCAGGAAGAGCCCCCTCACTTGGCATACCCGTTTTGGTAATGCGGGAGACGACCGAGAGACGCGAAGGGGTCGAAGCCGGCAACGCAAAACGGGTTGGCACTCATCGCGATACCATTGTCGCAGAGTTAAAAAATCTTCTGACCGCCCCCGACGCTCGAGCGGCCGTGGCCAATAGACAAACCCCGACGGGGATGGCACCGCCGCTCGAAAAATTGCAGATGTGATCAGGCACACTCAAGAGACTTATTCTCCTTCGTGGGGCAATATCCGTACGCTTTGCCAGGGGAATAATGGCGTGGTAGCGTCAATCAACAGACCTGCGTCCCAGTGAACGAATTCGGTTTCTCACCTCCTCGGAACGCTAGTCACCGGCAAAAATGCGGCTGACAGCCAGAAAAATCGTAATTTGCTTCACGTTGTGAGTTCAGATCTGTGACAACCGGGTAACGCAACGCTTGCTCGGCAATTAAAATTGGGTCAGTGAAAAAAGCAATCATTCCACAAGGTTAACACTATGCGTCTTTGCACCTGTATTCTGGCACTATTGATTTACGCTTCGTATTTCAGCGATCTGCAGGCACAATCAGAAAACGAATCGCCGCGTGAAGCTCTCTTCGAGACCATGCAATACCGTTCGATTGGTCCATTTCGGGGCGGTCGCTCCTGTGCGGTAAGCGGTGTACCCGGCAAGCCCATGACGTTTTTCTTTGGTGGCACGGGTGGGGGAGTCTGGCGAACAGATGACGGTGGTTCGACGTGGAATAACATTTCGGATGGATTTTTTGGCGGTTCGGTCGGCTCCATCGCCATCGCGCCCTCCGACCCTAACACCATCTACGTTGGCGGTGGTGAGAAAACGTTGCGAGGTAATTTCTCGCACGGTGATGGCATTTGGAAATCCATTGATGGTGGCAAGACATGGAATCACATCGGGTTGGAAGATTCACGGCAAGTACCCCGTATTCGCGTCCATCCCACAGACCCCAATACGGTATACGTAGCCGCATTAGGACACGCTTCCGGCCCCAATCAACAACGCGGGATCTTCCGTTCAACCGATGGTGGCGAAAACTGGAAACGCATTCTGTTTACCAACGAGGAGGCTGGAGCGGTTGATCTAGTCATTGATCCCAACAACCCACGAGTGCTTTATGCTTCCACGTGGCGTGTAAAACGCACACCTTACAGTTTGGAGAGCGGTGGCGAAGGCAGTGGACTGTGGAAGAGCATCGATGGTGGCGACCATTGGACAGAGATATCACGCAACAAAGGTCTTCCGCAAAAATCCATTCTGGGCATTATCGGAGTTGCTGTTTCGCCCGTCGATTCCAATCGCCTTTGGGCCATGGTGGAAGCCAGCGATGGCGGACTGTTTCGAAGTGACGATGCCGGTGAGACGTGGACCAAGATCAACGACGAACGCAAACTAAGACAACGCGCTTGGTACTACACACGCGTCTACGCAGATCCTCAAAATCGAGACCGCGTCTACGTTTTGAATGTGCAATTCCATCGGTCTAATGACGGCGGCAAGAACTT
>JAAEPL010000503.1 GCA_024232675.1 Planctomycetaceae bacterium | reverse complement strand
GTCCGCTTCCAAAATGTATACATACTACGACGGTATAGATTCTCACCTTGGCCTTGTTGGTAGACAACGCTGCGCGAGACCGATACATCTCGCCACAACCCAGCCGGTTGATACGGTTTAACGCTCGGTCCCCCGAGTCGCTCGGCAAGTAAACCACTGATCGCTAACGCGTTGTCACGAATCATTTCGGCGGGTAAACGGAATCGAGCGCCACGCGTGAGCAACCGGTTTTTCGGATCGCGACCAAGTAAAGCAGGCGTTACGTCCGATGACTGACGATAAGTTGCTGACATGACAATGAGTTTCTGCATCGCTTTGACATTCCAATCACTCGCGATGAATTCCGTTGCCAGCCAATCGAGCAAATCGGGATGCGTGGGCCAACTGCCTTGCGAGCCAAAGTCTTCCACGGTTTCCACGATACCGGTACCGAAGTACAACTGCCAAAAACGATTGACGGCGACTCGGGCTGTGAGCGGATTCGCAGGTTCGACCAACCATTTTGCCAATCCCAATCGATTTGCAGGAGCGCCT
>JAAEPL010000502.1 GCA_024232675.1 Planctomycetaceae bacterium | reverse complement strand
TTAGTGACGAACGATTCAACAGGTATGTTTCATCGGTACGACCGCGATTCTTTCTTGCCTTCCGCTATCGATTCCTTTTTACCGGATGCTGGTTTGTTGTTTTTGGGAGGTCAGATGGCGGTATGCTTCATGAGTGAAGAACTGTTTGAAGAGACGCCATTGATGTTTATTAGTACTTGGGATGGTGATTTGTTTTCCCTGTCCCAGTTCGATCAAGCATTAAACAATGCTCGTAAACAAGACATCCCATGCTTGGTGGATCGCTACCAACATGGTTTAGGGAAACATTTGCAAAAACTTGGTGTTACAAAGATATCTTTGACGGGATCTTCGGGATGGTTTGAGGGGTCCGTCGATAAGGCAACCGAGAGCATGTTTCGCCGAGATAGTGCGGGACGTTTTATAAGTTGCCCCAGTGTCACAGGCATGACCAGATTTTTAGCATGGCTTGAGGAGCAAGAAGATGATTGATTGTGGTTTTCCCGTCATTAAGTACGCGGCCCAGCATGGCCACCGGGAATGGGGACGCGGGCATGGCGAGCAATTTCGAGATGCGATTCAAGAGCTTGTCGAGATTCGTAAAAACTTGATGTCAGAAAAAAATCCTGACCTCTCCGCAGATGTCATTCAACGACTTGCCGAGCGGCAGTTCGTTGTGACCGTGGAACGCTATCCTGAACTCGGAGAAGAATTTCTTGGCATGGTAGAAGGTGCCGATGTTTCGGTGGAAGATCTGGTGATCTTGAATAATTACACCGATTTTCGGGACATTCCCATGCCGGACGAAGGTTGCTCGGTGGCCTACGTGAGTCACGGCTGTAACCCGGTCGTTGGACAAACCTGGGACATGCACGGTTCTGCGAAACGATATGTTTGCTGCCTCGAGGTACCCTGTGCGGGCTTTGACTCTCCGGCCGTCTTTTTTTCACTCGTCGGTTGTTTGGGAATGATGGGGTTCCACCCTGATGGGCGTATGGTGGGTGTCAATAATATTAATACGGATAAGGCTGATGCGGGGTTAATATGGCCGGCCTTGATACGTAGTCTTTTGATGGAGTCATCCCATCAAGCGATGGACCAACAATTGGAGACCGCGCCGGTTACTTCGGGGCACGCCTATTTATTGGCATCACCCGAAGCGGGTGAGTTTTGGGAGGTTTTGCCAGGCCTTGCGGAACGCATCGAGCGATTGGAAGCCCAGCAAGATGGTTTCTTGTTTCATACCAATCACTGTTTAGGAAATCAGGCAAAGTTGCGGGAATCAACCATCGGCAAAAATTCCACCACCTACATTCGCTATGAGCTGCTGCAGAAAAAAATAGGTGAGGTGAAGTCGCTCGAGCAAATGTACAGCCTGATGAATGATCACGAAAATTATCCCAAGTCCATTTGTTCCAACTTCCAAACCGATACTCAAGATCCATCGGTGACCTGCGGTGGGGCAGTGGGGGAACTCAAGACTGGAGAGATTGTCATGTGGCGCGGGGACGAGCAGTACGATGACACGTTTGTCAGCCACAAATTCAAATTGGGAGATGGGCATGGTGCCTAAAGAATATTTCCTCACTTGGAACCGGCAAGTGGGAGCGGTCACGATGGCGGTCTCCGGTGCTCAAAGGGATGAGTTCATCTTGGAGGATGGGAAGCGAATTTACGATTTCACTTCGACGAGTTTCCAAACCAGCTTTGGGCATACCTGCGACCCCATTCGAAAACGCATCCACCAGCAACTCGATGCCATGCCAATCGCGTCGCCAAAAGCCATTTTTGGTTTGAAGCAACAGGTTTCTAGCGATTTATTAGATTTGCTTGATCTGTCAGCGACGGATGGTAGGCGAGGGAAAATCTTTTATACCGTCAGCGGCAGTGAAGCGGTTGAGAATGCCCTGAAGATGGCAAGGCATTTTACGGGGCGGCAAATCATCTTGGCCAGAAAAGCCAGTTACCACGGAGCCTCTCTCGGCGCGATGAGTGTCTCGGGTGATTGGCGCAGTGATCCCCATGTCAATTTTTCAGCGGGCACGGTGAGAATACCAGAACCCCATGACGATCCCTCGGGGGCGGCTACGGCTGATATCATTCGCAAGACGGGCGGGGAGAAAATTGCCGCCGTCATCGTCGAAACGATCAGTGGCGTCAATGGCGTGGCGATTCCACCCATGAGTTGGTGGGAAGCGATTGGCGAGCTCTGCCGCGAACACGGGATTTTATTGATTTGCGATGAAGTGTTGAGCGGGTTTGGGCGGACCGGACCGGCTTTTGCATTTCAACATTTTAGCTTGCAGCCTGACTTGGTTTGCATGTCAAAAGGAATTACCGGAGGCTACGTCCCATTTGGCGCGGTTTGGGTGAGTGACCGGATTGGTGAACAGTATAACGATGATGTGTTGGCTTGTGGATTGACCAATTACGGGCATCCCTTAGGACTTGCGGCGCTAGACGGTGTGCTCTCCCTCTTGAAAGATCCAAGCTTTGGTACTCAAAAGCAAGCCTTGGAATCCTGCTTTAGCGATTTGTTGTGCGAGTTGGTCGAGCAACATTCTTGCATCAAAGGATTTCGTAATCGCGGACTTTTAGCGGCCATCGATTTTGCTTGCGCCCTGCCGCCTTGGCAGACTTTTTTGGAAGCCGGGTTGTATGTCGTGTTGCGGGATCAGATGTTGATTCTGGCTCCGCCCTTCATCTCAACGTCCGAACGTCTGGCGGAAGCCTTTCAGTCTCTCGATAAGGTAGTTCGGAATACCTTGGACTGAATTGGGTCGAACGTAACAAGGACGAGAATTTTATTTGGTAATGGTGTATCATCCTGCTTGCCTGCAGTCAGTAAAGCAGAAGTTTTCCATGGTTTGGGGTACGTGAAATCTTCCAAGGAAGCTTCACCAGAAACAGCATCGTATAAAGGAACTCTCGCATTGAGTGACTCGAAAGTTTTTGAAAACGCAGCGGCGGCATTGCATGATTTGCGTGATGGAATTTCATTGATGAGTGGTGGATTTGGGTTATGCGGTATCCCCGAGAATAGCATCGATGAAATCGCCCGCCGAGGAACCAAAAATATCAAAGCGATTTCCAACAACATTGGTAATTCCGGTAGGGGGTTAGCGGTGTTGTTAAAAAATCGCCAAATCAAACAAGCGGTTTGCAGCTATGTCGGCGGGAATCCCGATTTAGAATCGCAAATGCTGGCCGGTGAAGTTGATGTGGAATTGGTGCCCCAAGGGACTTTTTCCGAGCGTATCCGTGCAGCCGGGATGGGCATCCGTGGTTTCTACACGCCTACGGGATACGGGACCTTGGTGGCGGAAGGTAAGGAGACCCGTGAGTTTGATCGTCCCTGCGTATTGGAGTTACCGTTGGAAGCAGACTTTGCCATCATCAAAGCCCAGAAAGGCGATCCTTTTGGCAATCTTTGGTTCAAGGAAACAGCCAGGAATTTTTCGCCCATGATGGCGATGGCCGGGAAGACCACGGTGGTGGAAGTTGAAGAATTGGTCGAATTGGGCGGAATCGTTCCCGAAGACGTTCATTTGCCAGGGATATTTGTGCAGCGTATTTATCAGGGCGAGGATTACAGGAACGATATTGAGATCCCAATTTACGCGGAATAAAGCTCAAAGTGAGGTGGGTAGGTAATGTCCATGTCGGCTGAACGGTTGTCTAACCGGCGGATGCTGGAAGAAACCCGTTTTTTATTTATCCACAATTTGTCGACTCGTTTCTGTGTAGCCCCAATGCCTGCCGATTGATATTATGGTGGGGCTGGATCTTGCCGGGGGGGCGAGTTCCGACGCAGTTGAGTCACACAACCGCTGCGACGCTATATCACACGTTTTATCGATCCCATCTACTTGGATCAGGGACCTTTCTTTTCAGGACATCGTTATGCTTGATCGCCAATCAGCCACAGACAGTATTTCACACCGAGAATTTCGCAGTGACGAATTCTGGCGTGAAATTCCCGAATGGAAAGATGTCTCTCGAGAAGACTTTGGCAGCCATTTATGGCAGGCAAAAAATTCGATTCGTAAACTCGCTCAAGTGAAAGAGGTTTTGGGGGCACGAGTTGACGACAGCTTTATTGAAGACATTGGAGCCGCGTTTCGAATCGCTCCGATGAATGTGAGGATCACACCTTACGTATTTTCTTTGATCGATTGGGATAATCCGACCGATGATCCACTGCGAAAGCAGTTTCTACCCATCGCCTCCCAGATGCTGCCCGACCACCCTTATTACTTAGCCGACTCGCTGTACGAAGACGTCGACTCACCCGTGCCAATGTTGACGCACCGGTATCCGGATAAGGTTCTGTTTTTACCACTCACAACCTGCCCCGTTTATTGTTCTTATTGCACACGAAGTCGCATTATTGGCGGTTCCACAGAATCCGTCGAGAAAGATACATACGGACCCAATCCCAAAAATTGGGAAGCCGCTTTTGAGTACCTGCGAAAAACACCTCAGATAGAAGATGTTGTCATCTCGGGCGGTGATGCTTACAACCTGCCCACGAAATATATCCAGTTGATTGGGGAAACGCTTCTGGAAATACCGCACATCAAGCGTTTGCGATATGCGACCAAAGGTATCGCAGTCCTCCCACAGAAAATTTTAACGGACGATGCGTGGGTAAACGCTTTAACGACGGTGCATAAAAAAGGCCGCGCGTTGGGCAAGCAAGTCGTCATTCATACCCACTTCTCTTCCCCCCGGGAAATTACGGAGTGGAGTCAAAAAGCCATGGAGCGGTTGTTCTCCGAAGGTGTCACCGTGCGAAACCAAGCAGTGTTGCAAGACGGTGTGAACAACGATCCGGAAATTATGATTCGCATGACGAAACAAATTTCCTACATGAATATTCAACCCTACTACGTTTACATCCATGACATGGTTCCCGGTTGCGAACACCTAAGGACCACGGTGGGCGAGGGAATTGAAATTGAAAAACATGTTCGTGGAACAACAGCAGGATTTAATGTGCCGACCTTTGTTTGCGATGCCCCAGCGGGCGGTGGTAAGCGTCACGTTGCCTCTGCGGAATACTATGATCAAGAAAATGGTATTTCCGTCTGGCAGGCGCCCGAAGTCAAACCGAATGAACTGTTCCTGTACTTCGATCCTATTCATCGGCTAAATCCCGATGCCCAAACTCGTTGGCAAGACGCGACCGCCCGGCGCGAGTTAGTTCGCTCTGCGGTTAATCAAGTTAATCCTGATTTATCTGACGAGCAGCGGGATAAGATTGGCCAGAGGCTGGAAGGCATCGTGAAGTAGCCCAAGCGGTCAACTTCAAAAGGTGATTGAGGTGAGCACGACCCACTTGGAGTGTTCCTACTTCCCGTATCAATCGGGCCTTTCCTGAGACCTCAATGATCCACAAGCGGGGTGCGCTCCAATTCGCCCCGGTGGTGCCGTTCTTAATTGTGACGATTTCATTTCAGGCCGCTGTTGTCACGTCCCTAGCGGGCTCGTCATTGGCACAAGAACCGCCTCGCCGATCAGTCGAAGATCAAAAGGAACGCCAGCTTGCGTCTAAGTGGTTGCCCCGAGCAATGAATCGCTAGGCGAGCGGTGCCCAGCATACGGAAAGCGATTCCGAAAAGAAAAGGGTACGATGCGTTTCACAACGCTGTTTTGCATTCGCTGCCCCCAGCGGCCTCCGCGTTGCCTGTTTTTAGGCGACCTTCTTTTTTTGAAAAATAGTTGGGGTATACAGCCTTTTTATTTAAATCCCATAGAATGGCACGATTCGAAGATCACGAGTGACAGCTCTCGCTAAAAAATAACGCAAACGAAATGGATCATCCAATTGTCCGAAACTGACCCCAGACATCTTTCTCAAAGCGCAAACAGAAAGCCGGCTCCAGAGTTAATGAGCCCGGCAGGCTACTGGCCGCAGTTGCTTGCGGCGATCGAGGCAGGTGCCGATGCAGTTTATTTCGGTTTGAAGCACTTCTCGGCACGAGCCAAAGTGGGGTTTGCAGTCGACGAATTACCCGAAGTCATGGCGGCCTTGCACGAGCGGGGAGTCAAGGGATTCGTGACCTTTAATACGCTTGTCTTCGACAATGAAATCAAGCGTGCCGAAAAGGCGATTGCTGCGATCGCAAAATCGCAAGTGGATGCGATTATCGTGCAGGATATCGGGATCGCAAAATTGGCAAAAAAAGTGGCGTGCGATCTTGAAATTCACGGCAGCACTCAAATGTCGATTACGAGTGCCGAGGGGGCAGAGTTTGCCCGGGAGCAAGGCTGTAATCGGGTTGTTTTAGGGCGTGAGCTATCCATCAAGGATATTCAAAAAATCGCAGATGTAGCGGATGTCGAGTTGGAGGTTTTCGTACATGGTGCATTGTGCGTTTCCTATTCGGGGCAATGCTTCAGTAGCGAAGCCTGGGGCGGCAGAAGCGCGAATCGCGGGAAGTGTGCGCAGGCCTGTCGACTTTCTTATGATTTGATTGTCGATGATCAGCACCGCGACCTTGGCCCAGATCGTTATCTGTTAAGTCCGGGAGATTTGCATGCGATTTCTCAGGTGCCGGAACTGGTTCGCATCGGAATTTCCTGTTTAAAGATTGAAGGCCGATACAAAGATGAAAATTATGTTGCGCTAACGACATTGGCCTATCGCCAAGCAATCGATGCGGCGATTGCCAGCCTCGATCACGATTCACAGCAAAGCAGTGCTCGGCATGAAGGATTTGGCGAGGTCTCGAAAAAGCAACTGGCCCAAGTCTATTCACGCGGGTTAGGGCCGCATTTTATGTCGGGAGTTGACCATCAAAAAGTTGTTAATCCACGCGCGCCAAGGCATCGAGGTGTGAACGTGGGGCGGGTTCACCAAGTCGGGCAACATTCGGTCACGATCAAGCCGCTTGAGACGATTCGGCCCGGTGATGGCGTCGTTTTTGATGCTGCGGATTGGCGTTCTCCCGATGAACCAGAAGAAGGTGGCAACGTATATCAAATTTTCCAACAGGGAGATTTGCTGGAGTTGCGATTTGCCAGTGAAGCTATCGAATTTTCAAGAATTAAACGTGGTGATCTCGTTTGGCGAACTAACGA
>JAAEPL010000501.1 GCA_024232675.1 Planctomycetaceae bacterium | reverse complement strand
GGTATCTCGCGGTGCGAGAAATATTCATGAAAGACAACGAATCCTGTAATTTCGGGGTAACCCCGACTTCCCAAGTGCCTTGCTCTACCGTGCGGTTTAGGCTGCATCGACATTCCGACGTCCATCAGGGCAATGAATTATGCTCTTCCAAGCAGTCGTACTTCGCGAATTGGATTAGAATAATCGGATAGGAATACCTTTTGGGCGGGGCGGCTCACAAAAACCAAGCGATCGCTTCATTTTAGCTCACCTCATACCAACGCCCCATAAAAAGTATAAAAACATGGTTTAGATCTGCTCGTTTGCATCCCCCCAGAAATTCAAAACAGATAAAAAGTTCTATGCAAATCTTCAAAACCAAGAACCTTCTGTTTTGCGTTTCACTATGCATCATCCTGCCATCCATTACGTCGGCCAATGACAACCTGAGAGACCTTCTTCGCAAATCCAAATGGGACGGAATCATTGGCACTTCGGTCGACCAAGCCAGCAATGGCGATGCCCCTGAAACCACCTACGCTTGGAAAATCAAGGACCGCGTCATTGAGGTCGTCACCAAAGAGGCCGAAAAAGAGTCAGTTGCGTTGATTGGCGTCAACGCAAAAACCCATGACGTTTTCCAAATGGGCGCTACCAGTGATGGCAGTTCCTCACTAGGGAACTGGAGAACTGGAAATTCAAGGACGACGGCACTGCCGTTTTGGGAATGGTTTTCACAGCGGGTGATGGCTCGGAAGGAGCACTTGAAATTAGACCTTACCTCGAAGATAAAGATTCAATGACCGTTACTATCGTGAAACCCCAACCCATGGAAATAGAAATGGTCCGCGTTGGTAAAAAAAACCAACGCTGATAGAGCACTAAAACACCTTTTGAACCACCAAAACATATTCCCGAAAATTTCCGAGGTAGTACTCAGGCGCACTGCTCGCCCTGAGATAAAGCGACTTGGATTCTTTTCTTTTCTAAGGAAACTACTATGAAATCAAAAATAAAACTGACGCTCGTTCTTCTGCTCTTTGGGTTCGCCACGTCAACTCAAGCCTTCGGACAGAAAAACGAGTCGGCAAACGGACCGGTTGGGATTTTCTCGACCGGTGCTGAATACGATGAATTCATGGGTAATGCAAAGCAACTGGCATACGGCCCGAACGGCGACCCCGAACTGCGAGCAATGATCCCCATGCTGAATGATATTGCTCTCAACAGGCCCCTCGGCTGGACCAACCAGAGATATGGTGGCCAAGGGGGCGAGCTGGATCTCTTGTCGAATGAAAAGGTACGATCCGAACTCGAAATGGTAGACGAGCAATACGAGGATCTACAACGAATGAATGAGTCGGTGCAGAAACGGGTGGCGGAACAAATCAGGGGCCTGGATTTTTCAGACCGCGAGAATCTAACCGCACAGATCAAGCGAATACGCGATGAAGCCAACAAAGACCTCAATTCTGTCCTGCTACCCCATCAACTCGAGCGATTACAACAACTGCGTTCGCAAACACTACTGCGAAACCGAAGCATTGTGGATGTAATCACCAGCGAACCCCTAAAAACCGACTTGAAAATCACTGATGAACAGACAACCGAATTGAAAGAGACGGAGAAAGAGATCGAAGAGGAACTGGAACGCGAAATAGCGAAATTGAGAAAGGAATCCAGGGAAAAGTTACTCGGAAAATTGAAACGCTCGCAGCGTGAAGAAGTAAAAGAACTCTTCGGAGAGACATTCGATTTTGGCAAGCGAAAACGCACGCCTAACAAACAACGCCAAAAGAAATAGGGCAGCGAGGAACTCGATCGCCGAGCCCGCCTGTTCCTTGCTCATAGCGACCAACTGCCAACCAAGACTTACCCGACAGGTGAGGTTGCGTGGTTCCTCGAGAACCTACCACCTCCCTGTTACGGTCGCCTTGCCGACTGCCCCAAGGCAGGTCGCGATGTGACGGATGTGCCAGTTTTGTGGTAGCCCTCGGTCGACAATTTATGCGATCTCCGGGTAATCCTGCATAAATAAAAGTGATCCAACATCGACACGAGCTACTCTTTTCAGAGGGAAGGCCTGAGCACACCCGGCCCACCCGTCTATCAGATTTCCAATCACTTCTGCATTGTTATGAATTCGATCAAAGTAGCTTTCGTTTCATTTTTGATCATGTGTACGGTGTTCGTCGGATACCGATATTACTCTTCTGCGGAACCCAAAATGAAAATCCGTACCGAAGGCAGTATTTGGGATAATTGGTCCCTTTTCAGTCAGGAAGCTGAAAGCCCCACCCCTACGTGAGCACGTTCCGCGGGCGTGCGTGACACGTCTGACCCTGATCCCAAGCATCAAAAAAATCCTTTCTACAAGGAATAACCAACGCTTTGAAACAAGCACCTTGGATTTGGTTTCCACCGTCACCAGCAACGGTCATGGAGGTGCCAAGGATGGGATACCGTAAATCGAAAACCCTGTCCGCCATGCTGGCTTGCTTTCGGTTTTCTGAACAGCGCCTTATCGCAAACGCTTGGATGAGCCCCATGACGGGCTGCATGCCCCCAGAGCGAGGTCTACAATATGTTCCCCAAGGGTTACAATAGGTAACGCATGACTGGTTCGAATCGGTCGTCATTGACTTTGCCTTTGAACGATCCCTTGTGACCTCGAATCAATGGGCCAAGCGTGGATGTAATCACGACGCGCAATCTCGTTGAGCGTCGAGTGCGATCCCAAACACACCTCCCTGCCAGCCGCCACCATTTTTTGGTAATCAAATCCGATGTTGTTAATTTACTCATTGGTCTTTTTCGGATTTTTCGCTGGCGCCTTGGTTTCGCCGGTACTTTCTCCCATGTTTTTGCACCCGCAAGAGCACGGGGTGTTAGCCGATTCCACCAGCGTGGCCAGCCGCGCCTTCTTGCTTGGTTTAGCCATGTCGATGATGAAGCTGGGGGAATTTTTTGGCTCCCCCGTCTTAGGTCAAATGTCGGATCATTTGGGTCGAAGAGCTGTTTTGGTGTTTGCCATGGGCGTTACAGCATTCGGCAATCTCGCGATCGGGGCCGCCATCGAAATGCAGCAAGTTTGGATCATTGTTGCGGGTCAATTCTTTATTGGCTTTGCAGGTGTCCTACTCGTCCTCGCACAATCCGAAGTGGCCGCGAACTTCTCTGGAGCGAAAAAGACGCAACGATTTGGTTACATTTACCTTGCGAGCAGTTTGGCCTATGTGGTGGGTCCCGTTTTGGGTGGCCATTTGGCGGACACCCATTACCTGACCTGGGCATCGTATTCGCTACCTTTCTATGTGGCCGCCGGTATCTGTCTGTTCTGTATGCTCTTGATTTATTGGCGATTCCCCAAACACCCTCAGCAACCCAATCGGCCGGAGCCATTCAAGATCGGGAAAGGCCTGCAGGAGATGAGCGTCGCATTTCGCTGGGCTCCCTTTCGCGCCTTATTAATTGTCAACTTCTTCATCTACCTCGGTATCGATTTCGTATTCCAATTCAATCCGGTATTTTTTGTGCAGAATTGGAAATTCACTTCCGCAGAGGTCGGTTGGCTGATGTCTTACACGAGTGCTTCTATGGTGCTGACTCAGTGGCTACTGATTAAACCACTGGGCAAACGCTGGACACCCCGTTTGGTAACCGCTGGAAGTGCGATTGCCTTGGGCACCCTTTTGACCCTTCAGATTATTCCTGAGAACTGGCATTGGCTTTACGTAATCCTCCCACTTGTTGGCATCATGATGGCAATCGCGACCACCAACATGTCAACTCTACTGTCTGATACTGCTCCGTCCGACAGTCAAGGGAGAATGCTGGGCGTGTCGCATTCGGTGCGTGTGTTCGGGTCTGCCTTGCTTTGTTTTGCCGGCGGCATTCTCGCTGGGCTCTCGCCCCAGTATCCAATTTTACTAGCCGCCATTGCATCCTTGTTTTC
>JAAEPL010000500.1 GCA_024232675.1 Planctomycetaceae bacterium | reverse complement strand
CCCTTGGTCAATAAGTGCCTCTAACTCAATCGCTAGAAGTTCACCAAAAAGCAGACTTTGCAAATTATCCGGTACCGTTTGCAGATGGGACTCAAGCGACGGATGGGCGTTCGGTAAATCCCGTTCAAATTTGGCACAAACTTGATCGATCTCTCGTAACTCGTCCTGACTCAATTGAGCAAAGCGTTGACTTAAGTCCGACATTAATTCGATCCATCGCGTTGAAAAGGTAGCCGGGAGGATGCCTCCCAGGAAAAGAGCGCTCAGAGTTGCCTAAGGTATCAGCAAATAAAAGATTTGAAAAGCTTTTCCACCCAACTCACCCAAGCGCAGGGAGAACTTTGGAGAACCTGTCTCCACTCGGCGCAGTCTCCCTGTTGTCACCCCCAAGTCTCCGTTGAACCGCACACCCGATGGTCCTCACTTTACCGGGCAAACCTCGAAGAATTATAGTGCCCTTAACCGCTGACGTTTCGCCGTACGTCCGATTCAGGATCGTTCATCGCAGCAACACCGGGCAACTTTCACAGGTCTGTTAGGGTAGGGGTAATTTGGCAATGGTGCGGGCAGGACGGAATCCGAAATCATTAAAACGATCTTCTGGTAGATGATAGGGTTGCCGGTTCGTGGAGCGCACATCAGATGTTTGGTAACAAAATGACCCCCCACGCAAGATGCGGTTGATGCGTCCGCGCACAGGCACGAGATCTTCCTCGTCATCCTTTAGCATACCCCGAGGAACGTCGCCGTAATCAACCTGCCGCTCTTGACACCACTCCCGAACATTCCCGTACATATCAAAAAGCCCGAAATCATTGGGTATTAAAAGGCCCACCGGCCAAGTTCGGTGATCCGAGATCGATAGTGCCCAACCGTAATCAACCAACAATTGGTCTCCGGCACCGTAATAACGTTCCGTCTCCGCCCCAGCGTGACAACCGTATTCCCATTCAGCTTCCGTGGGCAACCGATAACCGGTGCGACTGAGATGGTCCTTGGGTAATACCATTCCTTCTTTGATTTCGGGAATCGGTGGATAACACATTTGGTCTTCCGGAATTCCCTCCTGTTCGCTTAACCAGCGACAATACGCCGCGGCCTGATACCATGACAACGAAGTTTGCGGGCAACGCTCGTTCGGGGACCAACGTTTTTCGGTCGTATCATTCATACCAGCGGACTCACGAACAAAACGCTGGAACTGAGCCACCGTGACTTCCTTCGTCGCTAGAGCAAACCGGCGGTCAATGCGACGGCGATGCTTTCCAACTGCCGAGTCGCCCATAATAAATTCCGCCGGCCCTCCTAAAAGGGACATCGCATGCCCCTCCGTTGTCAGGTACCAATTGCGTGCCCTATCAATTTTACCGTGGCTCAATTCCTGATCGATTGACGCTATTTCGCTCTCTAACCCCCAACCACGCAGGGCCCACTCACAGGCCGCATGTATTCCGGAATCCGGATCATCTCGATACCAGCGCAACAAATCAGCACTCACGCCGTCCGGGTCTGAAAATGCGTCTAGGTCAGACTTTCCCAAACACCAAATCAAAGCCCGCCGTGTCGAAACATCGCTTTCAACCTGCAAACGTTCCCTGATGATGGCGGGCTCAGAACCGGTCGCACCTAGTTGATGGATGATCCAGCTGCGCAAACGCGGATCAGGGCTGTGCTTCAAAAGCGGCCACACTCGATCGGCCTGTCCCATTCGCAGCAAGCCGATCGCTGCATTCGCTTGGCGCTGTGCCAAATCCTCTTTTTTGACTTCCCTAATAGCGGGACGATGCCACACCGAAGCCGAAACGATCTCCTCCGCTGACGCCACAGCCGAAATTGCAAAAGGACGGTACCCCTGCTCGATCAGCATTTGACATCGGAGCAGATGTTCTTCTGGCGGCAAATCGTGAAACACTTTCGATTCAACT
>JAAEPL010000499.1 GCA_024232675.1 Planctomycetaceae bacterium | reverse complement strand
TATGGCGCCCGAATGGCGAAATAACATGGAGGTTGCGACCTCTCTGAAGCACGAGCAAGCGGAAGCGGCAATCGTCAAATCGTTGTGTTTAGCCGGCAATGCCACGTAAGAGATCGCTCCACGAGTGTGCGAAGCGTTTACTGGGAAGAGCGTAGCCGTTACGGTTTCGAAACGGCTGATTGCCTAGTTGCCCAGTCCGCTACTGGCTTGTAGACGTTGTTCCCGATCCCTGACCACAATTGAGGTCGTGGTGTGCATACCGTTTCTGAAGACGGTGACCGGAACTTCCTTGCCGATCTCGGTCTGGCTCACTTCGCTGACGAGGTGGGAGTCGTTCGTGATTCGTTCCCCGTTGAAATGCAGAATGATATCGCCTTTTTGGAGGTCGGAATCCGAAGCAGGTGAGTTGGGTGCGATCTGAGAGATGCGAGCGCCGAACACGGAATTCAACCCGATCGCTCGTGCCTTTTCCGGAGAGAACCGAGCATCGAGTGTCACGCCCACGAATCCACGTCGCACGCGACTGTACCGCAGTAAATCTTGGACCACTTTGCTCACCATGTCGGCCGGTATGGAGAATCCAATACCGTCATTCCCACCCGAATTACTGGCGATTGCTGTGTTGATACCAATCACTTCGCCTCTCAAGTTGAGCAAGGGACCGCCGCTATTCCCGGGATTAATGGCAGCATCAGTCTGCAGGAAGTCCTGATAACGAACGCCTTCCGAGCCGAGTTCGAGATCGCGTCTTCCACGGGCGCTGATGATTCCATAACTCACGGAGTGGCTGAGGCCAAAAGGGCTGCCCACGGCGACAACAAAATCACCGATGTCAACATTGTCACTGTTGCCGAACCGCGCTGCGGAGAGATCGGTTTCGTCCAGAAACAGGACGGCGAGATCCGAATCGGGGTCCGTTCGAACTTCCACGGGGTTGTAAAAACGGCCGTCTTCCAATTGAACGCGAATGTTTCGGTTGAGAGCATCGAGGATGACGTGGCGATTCGTGATGACATAAAAACGCTCGCCATATTTCATGACGACGCCGGCTCCGGCTTCTTCGACTTTGGTTAATGCGTTGTTTTTACCGCGAGAAGTCTTGTTGGCTTGAATGTGGACCACGGAGGGTTGGATGACCTTAACAACCTTTTTCAGCAGGCTTGTTTGTTTTTGGACTAAATCCGCTTCTCTCGCCAACGCGGTGTACATCTGGTTGCGTTTTTCGTTCGGTGTTTGCGCCGCCAAGGGTGCCGCGATCCCGCTGATACCGATGATTAACACCAGTAACGAGGGCAGGGAGGGGCGAAGGTAGTAGCCGAGCAAATTTTTGTTCAAAGAGTTCATCACGATGTATTTTTCTAGCAAAGTGAAAAGCGAAACCACCGACTCAACAAGAATAATCATTTCATAATGACAATTCAACAATTCGAATTCGTAGGTGGGCTATTTGGAAAGGGATTTGTTTTTTACGGGTCAGCAAAAATGGGATTAGGTTACGTAGAAGTCCACGTCACCTAAAACCGCGTCGTCCGATTCGGGAGTTACCCAGCGACCATTGTTGCTCGGAGCAATCGTACCCTGTTCGACTTTGCGTTTGCAATTCACGCAAAGCGTGGCGTAGGGCAGTGCCTCGAGACGGGCCAAGGGAATATTGCAATGGCAGGCTTCGCATTTGCCGTAGCTGCCATCACTCATTTTTTCCAGAGCGTACTGGATGTGTGCGAGTTCCCTGCTCTCGGCTTCCGCCAAGCGGGAATAAATCTCATCAGCTGCGGTTTCTAGAGCGAAATCGATCACGTCGCCGCCCGTCTGTTGCGATATCTCGTTCAGCAGACTGTTGTCACCAGCCAGTGCTTGTACCAATGCTTGCCGGCGCTGTACTAAAATCTCTCGCAGTTTTGTCAAAGCTTCTTTACGGGCCATTCTAATTGCTCCGGATTCTTGCGGGTCTTGCCCTTAAACTACGTAGAAAAAGGCCAAGAGGTTTGTCTGAATTTGCCAATCAGTACGTTCCGGTTTTCCCGGTTACGTAAACTGTGTTTGCCAGAACTATACGATGCAAATTAGGACAGTTCGGCAAGGAATGCCAAAAAATATGTTCTCTCGACGTGTGAATATCCCCCGGTACTTCTCTCGTCGAATTGATCGTTGCCACCCCATTTATCGTTACGCGGACCGTCGCTCGGGGCCAGTCAAAATTTGTGGAGCGTTTCATAAACCGGGGTTTTCGGGCAAACACTGCCTGTTCAAAGCATGACACCTTGGTGCGAACGTTTTTCCCGGGATCCGGGCGTGGCTTGCGAAAGCGAGGGCCTGAAATATCTTTGACCCGTGAGATTTTGTGAGCTACATGTCCTTGGTAATGAGTAGCGCGCGTCGGAAACGTGTCGTTGAATATCATGACTAAGACCTCTGCGATTCAAAGTGTTGCCCCAGGGACCGTTACCGTGATTGATCACAATCAGTTAAGCCAAACCAATTCGTTTTCCGAGCCGTTGGTGCTAAGACTCACCAACCGTGAAGACCAATCCATACACGAGTTTGAAATAAACAATGAGAAGTGTTTATTTGGCTCCGGTCGTCATGTGGACGTTCACATCCCTCAACAAGGGGTGAAAGAAATGCATTGTGAAATTATTCGAAACCCCGTCGGAATTTATGTTCGGCAATTCGACGGGGATATCCTCGTCAATGGTCTGTCTTTGGAAGAAGCCTGGATTTTCCAAGGCGATAAAATTGAGATGGCCAATATTAAAGTAGAGGTCATCGAGATCGGTCGCTTGGTTTTAGAATCCTCGATTAGCGGTGCCGAGCAGGGGCAGGTAACTCGGCGTCGAGCAATCGCAGAATCGAAACCAGTTGCGACCAGCGTAACTGCGAATGCTGTAGAGCAGCGTAGCGTGGTGGGAGGAAATTTGGATTGGCAAGTTACTGATCCATCAGCAAATTCAGAAGACCGACCGATGGCTGTGCCAGAGGCGTCGGCAAATTTGTTGGCGAAGATCGATCAAGCCGTCAAACAAGCGGAACTCGATTCGACAACGGTAGTGAAATCGACCAGTAGCCCAAAGCCGGAAACGGGAAAGAAAAAATTCGAATCGGTGGCTGATGTGGTCAAGCGAATGCAGGACGCTGGGAAACGGGAAATGGCAAACGAAGCAACAGGTGATTTGTTTTTACCCGTTGCGGAATCTGACAGGGGAGCACCCTCGCGTAACGCTGGCGTCGACTACACGAATGCGGAAGACGATGAATCCGTGACGGATTACATGAACCAATTGATGCAACGATTGAAAACAGGTGAGGTAGAAGTAAAAAAGGAACACGTCGAATTCGTCGACCGAAATGCCGATTTGCAAACCGCGATTAAGGCCGAAGAGATCGAAGAAGACCTTACGCCTTCGAATCCGCTGCTGCCGGACGAATTCATACCCCATAATGTCGCGCCAGAAAAAACATCAACACTGGATGCACTCAGGCAGGTCGCGAATCAGGCGGTGGAAACAGCTATTGATCGCAGTGTGAAAGAACGCAGCTCAGAAACCAGCCTCGGCTATTTGGGGGCCGCCACGCTTTGCCTGTTTCTCAGTACGGTATTGTTTATGTTCAGTGCCAAGCCGTTCGACGTGGCTTTCACTGCGGGCATGTTATCAGCGGTTGGCTGCGTTGTTTGGACTTTTATGTATCACTTTGCGAATGTTGCCAGAGATAAAAAATCGCCCAATCGATCGCGAAAAAAAATCTCTCAACCGGGACGAAATCAATAAGACGACCAGTCGTGAGAAAAACTCAGAATGCACTTTCTGAATCGGCCGGGCTCGGGTCTTTGGACTCGGGTCCGGTTCGTTTATAGGGCTTCGAATGACTTCAATTGGAATTCAATACCACATTCGTTCAGCACATCGCAAAGACACCGCAACGCGACTCCCATACCATCCGGTCCGCTGTAGCCACCGAATTGCCCGCCCCCTCGTAGATGGGGTTCCAAATCCAGAAAAAAGCCTGGGATATCTCGTGCCGCGAGACGTTGGGAAATGGTGGGTAAGTGTTGCGCGAGTTCTCTGAAAATGCCCGCATGCCCCGTGGAACCCCGGTCGCAGGGAACGAAACGGTGCAAGGCTTCCTCGTCTACATATTCGCCTGGTTGAGCTTGCGCGGTTTCTGCGGAAAGATAATCTTTGACGTGCAGCCAGCCTAACCCCGGTAGCATCTCGCAAAACTGACTGTGAATTTCCGCTTCGGAAAATCCTTGTGTCACAAGGTTCGCACCATCAAAGATCAATACCAAAGCAGGGTGATTGACCTGTCGGTGAATCTCGGCCAATACGGATCCGTGATGCCCGATTAAATTCGCCTCCACCTCCAAGCCGAAAGTTAATCCGTGATCTCCACAGGTCTCTACGATTTGGCCGAGTTGATCAATCGCTGGGTTAAGCCAGTCTTGATGGTCGCTGCCGCGGGGGTGATAAAATGAAAAGCCTCGTATCAATCGCGTCTCCAGCAACTCGGCAACTTCAATGGCTTTGCGCACGTCTTCTGCCAGGTACTGATCGAAGGGCACGAATCGATTCTTGGTCCCGTCTTCCACATCGGTGATTTTGACTTTGCCAATGGGGGATCCGATGGATGCAATGTTTAACCCATAGTGATCCAGCTGTTTTCGAATCAGCTGCAATTCCGCGGGCGAGAATTCAAGCACGTTCTGAACGCCATTTCCTGTCCCAATATCCACGAAACGGATAGACAGGTACTGCAGACCGAGCGCTGCCATGGCTGAGAATTGCTGGTCAATCGTTTTTTCGGGGGCCGCTTCATCTGCGAACCCGGATAACAGAATATCAGGCATCGGGATAATGAATCGTAATGGTGGAACTGATACCGCCACGAGGAGTCCACTCAGCGGTGAGAGTTAGGGCGCGTGGTTTGACGACTGCGACAAAGTCATCCAAAATGCGGTTGGCAATGTTTTCGTAGAAAATGCCTTCGTTGCGAAAGCTCTGTAGATACATTTTCAGGCTTTTTAATTCGACACAACTTTGGTCGGCGATGTACTCAAACGTCAAGCTGCCAAAGTCGGGTTGCCCGGTTTTGGGGCACAACGAAGTGAATTCAGGGCAGTCGATTTCGATGGTGTAGTCCCGATCGGGGAAGTCATTTTCAAAGGTTTCCAGCTTTTCGCGAAAAGGCGTGCTCATTTATTTGAATCAGGGATTATCCTGCTCCTCGTTCCGTGTGGATTGTCTTAGTCGAAAGGTCACATTCTGGCATGCGTCGATCTCCGTTAAAGGGGGGGACCGCTTGAATATCTGTTTTGCTCATAAGTGAATTGTATAAATCGATCCAGGGCGAGGGTGTGCTGACCGGCACGGAGAGCATTTTTGTGCGCACCTCCGGGTGTAATTTGCGCTGTGGATTCTGCGATACGCCCTTCACCAGTTGGCAGCCAGAGGGGACGGAGCAGTCGATTTCCGAAATCGTTCAAGCTTGTCAGCTCCAAGACTGCAATCACGTGGTGTTGACCGGCGGAGAGCCGATGTTGCAAAAAGCAGTCGTGGATTTGACCGTTTCATTAAAGGCAGTCGGGTTTCACATCACCATTGAGACGGCGGGAACGCTGGATCAACCGGTCGTTTGCGACTTGATGTCAGTGAGTCCCAAGCTATCCAATTCGACTCCTTCGGCGGAACGCGCGGGAACCTGGCGAGAACGGCACGAAGCCCGCCGGTATCAACCTCAAGTGATCCATGATTTGATCGCTCGATACCCCTATCAATTGAAATTCGTCGTTGATCAACCTCGGGATGGCCAAGAAATCATCGAGTATCTTGCGGAATTTCCAGAGATCGACGCCGCCCGAGTGCTGTTAATGCCTCAAGGGGTTGAGCAAACGGCTCTGCTTGAGAAAGAAGCGTGGATCTCTAAATTCTGCCAGCAGCATGGCTTTCAGTTATGCCGCCGCATGCATATTGTTTGGTTTGGAAACCAACGGGGAACCTAGCCGGTTACCCAGCGAATCGGCTTATACCCGGGGACGCTTTTACTTGGCAAGAACATCGATCATGGCATTGACGGTGGTATCCAACGACATGGCGGTCATGCGAAAGTTGGTATGAGTGGAAATCTCTGGCTGTATTTCCAAGAATAAATCGCGTGCTGCTTTCAGACGCTTGAGCTTTTTGCGAGCCACTTTCAAGTAAGCCGTGTGGTCGTTTTCACTGGAAGGTCCCCCTAATGCCAGCATGAAGTCATAAAGCTCCCGGTGGACTTCGGCCAACTCGTCATCTTCCTCAGCTTCTTCGCTGTGCTTGAGAAATGTCCGAACCATCCAGAGGTGGCTGACCAGTTGATCCATGCGAGCAACTTTTTCGACGTCGTTCATGCTGGATTCAGATTTGCAATGCGAAAGATCAAGCGACAGCGATACATTCCATTTCCAAATGGCTAACGAATGCAAGCCGCGTGGAAGCTAGGACGTTTCTGGTTGAGGCTTGGGTTTGCCACGAGGTGCGGTGGTGAGCACCGTAACGGCACCCGCGATTACCAGAAACAGGCTGATGTAAAACGGCCATTCCAATTGGTTGTATGTTTGGTCTGCGATGGTCGAAGTCAGTGTGTTAATGACCGGAGCTCCTCCAAAGACCAGCGGCATGATGTAAATCGGCTTACCGCCAAAATTGAATGCGTAAATAATCCCCAGGGCACCAATCGCACCGGCCGCACCGGCGGCCAAGGACCACGCGATCCCCGGAAAATTCCAAGTGCCAGGATCAGGTGGCAGGTAGCTTTGCAGCAGCAAGGGTAAGGCTACCGCAATTACAAAATAGGCAAGACCCACAAACAAGAATGGACGCAAGCGACTGCCGCCCATTTTCGCTTGCCCTTTGTGGAGCACCGGACCATAGCTGCCCCAACATAAAGCGGTTAATGCGATGGAAGCGATCATCCAAATGAAATTTTTATCGCTTACCGGTTCCTTCGAATTCAGTGTTTCGGTGATTGGGTCCTTCGCGGGGCTGTCAGAGATCGCAGGGGATGTTTCGCTCGTATCCGCGGCGGGTTTTTTTGTTTCCGTTTCCGATTTTTCTGACGAAGTTGCGGCGGTGGCTTGCTCTTCTTCTTGTTGAGTGCTCATCAGCATGGCTGTTTTAGCGGGTGGTTTTGGTTTGAAAACCATCACACCTGCACCCCCAATTGCCACGATCAAGACACCTAAATAGAAGACCGTTGAGGCTTCGCGAATGGTGCGTGACATCAGCATCGTGACGATGGTGTTAATCACCGGAGCAAACCCGAATACGAGTGGCATGATATAGACGGGGGAACCACCAAAAATGAACGCCAAAATGATACCCAAGGCACCAATGGCACCGATGCTACCGGCAAAGAATGACCAAAAAATTCCCCCCGGCGACCAATTTCCTTTGGTTTCCCGGGGAATCATGAAAATGGGGTAGACCACGGCAATGATGAAGTAAGCCACGCCGACGCAGATGAAAGGATTCCACCGGCTCAATCGCTGACCATCGCCCAAGGCTTCTTGTCCCACATGCAGGACGGGGCCGTAGATGCCCCACATAAGAATCGTCAGGGCAACAAAAAATAGGAAGCTGAATCCGCGCATAGCATTCGTGCTGCAAATAAAAGTAAAGGGTTTTCGGAGACTAGTTTAGTCAATCCAGTGGTTTGTCACCACACGGCGCTTCCGCTCTTGCTGCCGTTACCATGAATGTTGGATTTAAGGGATGATTTCCACCTCGAGAGGTGGGCTGGATATGCGTTTTCCGCCATCCATTACAACGGCCTGAAGACGGGACGGTCCCTGTCCAAGAAGGCTGCAGTCCAAAGTGAGACTTCCCTTTTGCCCGCTAATTGAGCCGAGGGATCGTGAGTTTTGGTAGATCTCAATCTGATCACCGACATTGGTTTCCGCCTCCAGCGTGATCGTACGGCTCAATTGATATTTATCATTCCCAGTAGCGGCGAGATTGACATATTTTCCTGTCGCATTCACCTCAAACCCAATTGTCTGCGATGCCTTGGTTCGGATCATTGTCTTATCCAAAGCCACGATGCGAATTTCGTGGTACCCGTCGGTAAGTGATTTCAGGCCGATTTTGAGCTTTTCACCGGGCGCGATCGTGCGATTCCCTTTGATACCGTCGAGAAAGATTTCGAAGTGGCGAATGGCTGGCGAGTCTTTATCGGGCGTCATTTCGAGGAAAAAATCCGCGGTGAGCTGTTGCCCGTCCGTGAGGCCGGCCACAGAAAACTCGGGGAATTTAGCCCAAGGCGCGCACAGTGGGTCACCGACGATCAATAATTGAAATGGGGCCTGCACCGATTGATAAAACGATTCAGCCAACGTGCATCCTTTGGCGTAGTGGACATGCAAGTTGGCATCTGGAAATTTGTTGGGAATGGAAAGTGGTTCGACCACGGTGCCACTGGCACCGGCCGCACCTTGGGCGAGGAAATCGGTCAGTGGTGTTTGAGATGCTTTCGCCGCCAGTATGCCACCGAAACTTGTTAGGTTGTCAGCCAAGGCTCCCGGCTCAAATCGACTGCCGGTTGTTGACCAGTCAAGTCGCGGAGCGCCGAGCGTGACGCCCAGTACATGGTCTCGATTTTTAGGCATCGCTTCGGGTGTCATTTCGGCGCGAAAGCCGAGGCGCCGTAGTTCCTTTAGCGCGCGGGGGAATTGCGGTTGACGCGTCGTGGAGCGGACGTCGGATGTTCGGGCAAAAAAGAAAGTGCCGTCGGGGTTTCTGCCGTCGGCAGCCCGGCTACGCTCTAAATTGGCGATCACTTGTTCACGCGTGTTGCCGCGGCCCGCCGTCACACCCAGCACGGTGGATAAAACGAATTGTTTGCCTTCGCTCCGATCCCCATTGTCCCACCCGTTACGACCCCAGAAGATATTTCCTTCGAAGCCTCTTGTGGGCAATAAACCGTACACCAAATCTGGCGTGGCCTGTAATATCTTTGTGAATCGAGGGAGGTTTTTCAGGTCGCTAAAGGCGTTATCATTTTCCGTTAAACTACGATAACACCATCCACTGCGAACACACAATTCGAGCTCCTTTAAAGCTTCGTCTTGCTTGCCCTGCTGGGCCAGTGATCTTGCTAGGTAGTAACGTACGGCAATTTGCCGCGGGTGATCCTTGAGAATACCAGCGAAAGCCTGTGCCGCCGATTCGTACTTTTTTGCACGGTAATTCTCGATGGCCGCCTGGTACTTTTTTTGCAGTTTCCCAACGAAAGGCACTTCCAGCATATTTCGCACGATACGACGTGCGTACCAATTGGCGTCCATGGCTAAATAAGAAGGACTGTTTCCCAAGAACTCTTGGTAATGATATGTCAGTGAATTGATCGAAGCTTTGGGAAGCCAAACGTTGGCATTGAATTCCGGGATTTTGGATTTCAAAGCTTCGACCTGCTCGTCGATTTTGACCGTCGTCGGGAACCCCGCTGAGTAGACGATGTACTCGATCTGCCGAGCTAAATTTCGAGCTTCGATCTGTTTCAGAATGGGAACGAGAATCTTTTCGCGAAATTGCTCTGCCGTACAGGTCAGAGTCTCCGGAACATCGTCAAGGTAAACGACATTGTTGGCAGGAATGTTGCGGAGTTGCACGTAGTGGTTCGCAATGGCGATCGAGTCCTGCGAGTTCGCGTTGACAACCAACATGACGTTCTCAGGTCCACCCGCATGCGCGGCACGAGTCAGCAAGGCAAACAAGAGGAAAGTAAACCAAATTGAGCTGAGTAACTTCAAGGAAACGACCTTTCAGGGAAATTGCAGTTGTCTGTCACTCGCGTGTCAGTTGAGCGCAAACACCAAACAGCGTGGCACATCGTATTTGATTTGACGAACGCATCGATCAGGGTTTGATTGTATCGGGCGGAGCCACAAAAAGTAATCTTGTTTAATGACGCGAAAGAATCGCCGTGAGAAACTTCGGGGAAGGGCTACGCTCCCGCCGCCAGTCACTGCCGCTCTCAAGGCGGTTTATCGAAGCGTTTCGATTCAATTTGGAGAGATTGCTTGTTTGTCGCAATCTAGGAGGGAGCAGGGGTTTTCCCCACTCGATCTTGTACCTGAACGATGCGAGTTTCAACGTAATCGGGCCAGCCGGCCAAGGAAATTACAACACTCAGTGACCAGTAGATACGATTTCCGGGCAAATCGAGAGACCACGCTTCGGTATCGGGAACCACCATTTCTGATTGGTATTGAAGCACCTCGCCTAGAGTGGCGATTGGATTTTTGGCTAAGCCATAGGTCTCTTGGTGCAGTAAGTGAGTATGTCCACTTGAACGACGGTTGGAAGAGGTCGTCTCGGTGCCACGTAATTGGATTGTGATTTCCCTGATACGAACGTTTCCGAGTGGGCCAACTTCTAAGTGGAACGGCAACGTCCCTCGGGGGTGGCAGCTATGTGGTGTAATCCATTTTATTTCCCCCAGGCGTCTGCGAGCAATTCGTTTTCGGATTGCTGGAATGCTCATGAAAATCGCCGGGACTGCCAGTAACAAGAACCACACCGATCCCGTAATGATTGCAAACGCGAAGGCTGCACAAAGCAAAAAGAGAGCAAGTTTCTCAAGGTGTTTTCCCAGACCAAGTGACCGACTTTGGGACTCGGTGACCTGAGCGATGGGTTCCGCTGCTTGCGCGCCGACTCGGAGATGGAAATCTTCTTTCCATTGTGGTGCGCGATCCCATGGCGTATCGGCACGCACCAATACGTAGTGGTCGACATTTACAAGGTGACCGTGATAAGTCAGGGGGTGATTGGGGGGTGCGAAATCAAAAGTAAACTCACCCGTCTCGCCTTCCGCAAAATCTCCGCTGCGCAAAATTTCTTGATGGTAATTTTCTCGGGTAATGTCACCCAGCCCGTGGGTTTCCCAGCATGCAACTAACTGAACGCTTCGGCACTTTAATTTCCGGTTGGCTTGCATCCGCACGACGCCGGTAACGTGTTGGTCTGTGCGGAAGTTTTTGTCGGGGTTGGTGAACTCAATTTCAATTTCCAAGCTTGCCATTTATTTTTCCACTCCCATAAAACAGGTGGGAAAAATAGCGATTGAAAATTCAAAATAGTTGCCAGCTTTGGCGGAATCAGGGTCCTGGAATCGAGGGGTGGGTTGCAGAACCGTGGTCTGTTGTTTCCGCCGTGGTCGCTTGATCGATCGGTTTGATTTTGGAAGCAGCGGGCCACCCACCCGGTGTGACTGGGAGGCCTGACGGGTGACGGTTTGCCCGGCAAATCCTCTTTTGAGTAGAGCCGAGATTGAAGAAGGTGGGGTGGTCCACGCACCGCATGGAGTGAGGGTTGTGCTCTGCCGTAAAAGGTGGAATGGGGGCATGGATCGAAAGGTGGAAAGTTCAGGTTGCGGAACACGGCCGAGCTGTGTTGCTTTTCTGGTCGTGTGGGGAGGCATGCGAGCATTTGTCCTTGGGTGCAATTATCACCACATCGAAGTCGTCAGCAACCGCGATATGGCGTCTCGATTGCTGATATTGAATCACGGCATGGGGCAGGGGGCGTCATCGTTTTGGGGTAGCCCTGCCCGGGTGCTTGGTGGGCGTTGCTTCGGCAGGGGTGGTCAAATTGAGCCGACCCAAAATTGTTGATCGGAAAAGGCTGTGCAAAACGCCTGAGCATCCCAATCGATATGTCTCGTTTATTCGCGCGCTAGAATATCCCAAAATGTCGACATTGACCGACGGAAACCAGACTAGTTTGTTCCCCGATCGGCAAACCCCGGTACAATGGAGGGCTACCCGCGTTCCTTTTCTTTTTTGTGCCATGTCTGTCTCAACCACTCAACTGGAATCGACTCCGGACAAGACGCTACGGCAGGTCAGTTCGGATCTTAGTGCCGAAGTGCAGCTTTGCGAAGATGTCGTCAAGCTGTACGACAAGGCCGCCGATTTGGTGCAGAGAGCGGTCAAGATGACATTGGGGTTTGAGCTTTATCCTGTGCAGCGTGCCGGGGGATTAATCATGGCCGAAGGCGGCGTTGCAGAAATGCAAACCGGCGAAGGTAAAACGCTGACGGCGACGCTTCCGCTTTATTTACATGCTCTTTCCGGCAAGGGCGCACACTTGGCAACGGCCAATGATTATCTGGCCAGTCGAGATGCCGAGTGGATGCAACCCATTTTTCAAGCGTTGGGAATGAAGGTCGGTTGCGTCGTTCACGGTATGACCGACGCCCAACGTCGGGAAGCCTATCAATGCGACATCACCTATGGCACTTGCCGAGAATTTGGTTTCGACTTTCTCCGGGACCGTTTGCGGAAAAGACAGATTGATGAGAGCAAGACACTGTTCGGCGAAAATCAGGCTCGCGGGGCGCGTTCGTTATTTGTGCAACGTCGTCCTCATTACATCTTGGTAGATGAAGCAGATAGCCTCTTGATCGATGACGCTAGAACGCCGTTAGTGATCAGCGCTTCACCATCAGAGGCACAAAAACGTGAAGTCGAACTGTATTATTGGTGCGCGAAACTTTCGCCTGATATGGTCGACGAGCAAGACTATCAATACGACCGAGAAAAACGCAAAGTAGAACTCACAAATCAAGGTATGGCGCGGGTGCGTGGGGCAGTTAAGAGCGAAGACCTGGAAGGTCTTTCCTTGGTGGATTTTTACGATTTCATGGAACGCGGTATCAAGGTGAATCGAGATTTCCACCTCGATCAACATTATGTCATTCTCGACGGGAAGGTGGTCATCATTGATGAATCCACCGGGCGTATTGCTGATGGACGACGCTGGAGTAAAGGCATTCATCAAGCGATTGAGGCCAAGGAAAAGCAGAATATCGAAATCCAAACTAGTAATGCCGCGCAGATTACGATCCAGCAATTTTGCAACCGCTACCCGATTATTTCCGGCATGACAGGTACCGCCATGGAGTGTAAACGGGAATTCAAAAGGGTTTACCGAAGCCCTGTTCGCAAGGTTCCAACGAATCGACCGAATCAGCGGCGAGCATTGCCAACGCGATTCTTTTTTAGCAAGGATGCTAAATGGGATGCCGTCGTCAAAGAGATTGCCGAGGTCCACGCGACCGGTCGACCGGTTTTGGTGGGTACGAGGACCATTGAGAATTCTGAATTGCTCTCCAAGTTGTTATTAGAGGCCGGTTACCGGCATGTTGTCCTGAATGCCCGTCAGGTCGAACACGAAGCCGCCATTGTTTCCCAAGCCGGCCAACAGGGCATGATAACCGTGGCTACCAATATGGCGGGGCGGGGAACGGACATCAAACTGACTGCGGACGTGATTGAAATCGGAGGCCTCCACGTTATCAGCGCCGAATTACATGATTCTGCGCGGATCGATCGCCAGTTGTTTGGACGCTGTGGT
>JAAEPL010000498.1 GCA_024232675.1 Planctomycetaceae bacterium | reverse complement strand
TCATACAGGTTTAGTAACGAAGCGATCCTGTCCGCAGCCATCGGCTCACTACCCGCGAAACTCGCGCGGAGCAAAGTTAATAATTCAGATCGTTCGACTTTAACGGGTTTGGACGCATCGAAATCCCCCTGTTTTTTCTTTAGAAGTTCATTTCCAGGCATCAATAAGATTTCGTCAGCGTAATCCTTTTCCAGCTCAACCCAGTCTTGGGCTAACACGGCACGGAAATGATCTTTGGCAGCCAGAGCAACTGCTTCTTTCTCTGTTTCCGCTGTCTGCGCGAAGCTACCGGAACATAGAACGGCCCAAGCAATGATCCAAGCAGACAGACGCACGGCGTTTTGTAACTTCACAAATAACATTGAAGCCCTCTACAAAAAAGAAACGGCGACCTAGGTTCGGTCAAGATTCGTCGTTGCTGTTGGCCGATGCATGTTCACAGTAAACGATTTAAGCAACTCGCCGTGCAGCAAGACTTCATCGTATAACGGAGTCGTGTGAAAGCGAAATGAATTCGCCAGCATTTGTCAACTGAAAGAACCATTTAAGGGATTCGTTTGGCGGAAGCTGGCAAAGGGGTGCTTAGCTCGCGATACCAAAGAAGCCCAAGGGTTCCCTGCGGGTGGTGAAAATCGTTTTCGTGACGCGAACCAGACGATGCCACATGAATCAATGCCGAAACTTTTTTGGCAGGCAATAGAATGAGATCGCGGTGGCGTTCTTTTCGATGTGGCGCAGCAAAGTTTGGAGTGTGACGCCATCAGGTTTGGAAGAGGGTCCATGGAACCGTTGTTGTTCCGGATCGTACTGCAGGCTGACGGGTTCGTCTCCTAGATTTCCGTGAGCGACTAAGTGGCATGACCCTTGCTCCGCTGCAGAGACGAAATCGGCGAGCTGCGTTTGCACGGCAACATCGTTTGCCTGCACAGTACAGGATCTGCCGACGATGGAGGGTGTTTCTGTGGGGAAAGCAAGCAGGAAGCTCTGCAGCGCTTGACGATCCGATTTTGAGATGTTTTGAAAGCGGTGAGTATCGGCCAAAAATTCCACCGGACTGGCCTTTGACCCATCGGGTCCAAATCCGAATCCATTGACTCGGGTCCCCCAGGCATTGACGCTGCGTTCTGCCAATCCCCGAAGCTGTGCGACTTTCGTCGATTGGCCGATGGTGCCAGTAAATCCACTACTGCCTGCCCCGGACGGCTTCGTATGGCAATCGATGCAGCGAAAGGTGTTGCGACCTTCCCGGCCAATATCTGGTGTAGTTTCAAAGATTGCTTTTCCAGCCGCCGCCGCTGTGCCTACCAATTCGGCATTGAAATCCTTATTGAAATTTGCTGCGGAGTTGGGACCGAACTGAATACCTTTCAGGTATTGCACGAACGTCTCCAGATCGTCGTCGTCAAGCGGTTCACCTCCTAACAGGGTGGCAAAAGTGTCGTTGAAAGATTCCAACCCTGGACGGTCTGCCCGCCAATGAAAAATTCGCTCCCCGGCAAGCCCTTTCAGCGTTTGCGTCAATAAAGGTCCCTTCATCGGGTGCAGCTTCGCAGAGCTGCCATTTGAGAAAAGCTCGCCCGCGGGATCACCAAGGTCCCACGCTAATCCATCGCGATCGCCGTCAATATGACAGGAAGCGCAGGACGCTGTACCCCAAGCCGATAATTTGGCGTCGTAAAGATATCCCCTGCCCTCGCGGATAAAATCAGGCGTCGGGTCGATCATGAAAATTTCATCGGCGATAGTTTCCGTTTCCAGGTCGATAACTGAGATGCTGTTTGAAAGTCGATTCAGAACATACAGCACCGCGTCATCCTCGCTTAGCAGGATGCAGCGTGGGCCACGCTTCGTTCGGGGTTCCGTTTCATAAGCCGCTTCGTCACTGAGTTCGATGCGAGCGACGAGGCTTCCTTGCGCATCAAGTTTGGCAATACGATCCGTTCCAAAAGAGGTCACGTAGGCAAATTCACCAGCGCTTTCAAAGACAACATCTGTCGGCTGAGCGATGGCTGTGCTGATCGCTAGTTCTCTGGCAGTCGCCTGCTCTCGAGGTAAAGAATTCAGATTCGTGATCGATTTTGAATCTACGTCATGAGGGCTCAATCGAGTGATCTGGTTTTCAACAAAATGTCCCTTCAATGCGGGTTCGAAACGCACTTCGTTGAGGGCTTCCGTGTTGGTGACCCACAGTTCATCCGTTCGCGGATTTTGAGCCATGTTAAATAAAACGGTTCCCACCTTCTGGAAAGCCTGCTGCACCTCCATGGATTCGACATCGATTTCGAATACGTCGTTATCCGCCAATTCAAAATCGATGAGGTTTTCTGCGAAAGCTATCTCACTCTCGACAATGATACCTTGGGGTGGAGCTGGTGGCAGATTGGGATTCGTAGGCTTGGGCGGCGGTGGAGCCCGATCCATAGGCACGACCGTTGTGCCGTTGCCGGAAAGAGAGATTGCAACCCATACGGTTTTCCCGTCGTTACTGACCGCGAGTGTTCTTGGATCGTTACCCCGGATAGGGATCGTTTTCAGTACCTCTTGAGATTCCGTGTCAATGACAAAGACACAGCGTTGGTTCATAGAGGAAACGAAGGCCAGAGCATTAGCAGCCGCAAAGACAATATCGCCTGGGCGATCGCCAACGGGAATGGTGTTGACCACGACGCCATGTTCGAGGTCAACCACGCTAACCGAATCAGAGACATGGTTGACCACCCATGCTTCCGATTCGTTTTTCACAGCCACCGCAACCGGTTCGACACCGACAGGGATATTGCGTTGCCATTGAGGT
>JAAEPL010000497.1 GCA_024232675.1 Planctomycetaceae bacterium | reverse complement strand
AATGGGTGTTTTGGCTCCGATCGAGATCACGTTAATGATCCGGCCAAACTCGGCAGATTTCATGCCGGGTACTATAGCTTGGCAAAGAATCTGGCTACACAATAGGTGGCTATTAAACGCAATCCGGAATTCTTCCAACGTAGAATCGGTAACTAAGCTCGATGCCGGACCGCCCGTGTTGTTTACTAAAATTTCTGCACGGTTACCCTGCTCTGTCCAGTGGGAAATTAGCGTTTTCAAACCGTCTGGGTTGAGGAAGTCTGCAACTAAATAGCGGTGGATTTGGTCTCCCGATTTGGGCAATGCTGCCACACGCTGCTGTAACCGCGTTTCATTTCGCGATAGTAAGACGATGTTGGCACCCAACTCCGCCAATTCAACCGCACAAGCCCACCCAATCCCTTGGGTACTTCCGCAAACGATGGCGGTGCGTCCTTTCAGGTCGAGGTTCATTGAGGCAATCCAGTGGGGGAGCGGAAGCAGGCATTAAGGGATAAATCAGGTCCAAAGATCCTAACATTCTTATCGTGGCTTTGAAATTGGCAGAAAAGAAACTCTAATGATTCATTGTTCTTTTCAGAGAAATCCAGCATGGCTGGAATGCAGATAACGGATGTTGAAATCGCAGCGCAAATTTGCGTGGATGTGCCCCTGAGGCCGCGAAATCCAGAGAGATGAGAATTCATGGTACACGACGAAACTTATGAACAGCGGTTGATGAGGGCCCGGTCCTTTGACGCGGGGGATGAACTGGCAGTATTTCGTAATGAATTCCATCTGCCAAAACAGGAAAACGGTGAGCCCGTTCTTTATTTTGTGGGTAACTCGCTAGGGCTCCAACCCAAACGCACTGAATCCTACATTGCGGAAGAATTGACAAAATGGCGAGAACTGGGGGTGCGCGGTCATTTTGAATGTGAGCGACCGTGGATGCCTTACCACGAGTTCCTTAGCGAAACGATGGCTGAGCTGGTAGGCGCTCAGCCCAACGAAGTGGTCATGATGAATTCGTTAACGACGAATTTGCATCTGATGTTGGCGACATTCTATCGGCCAACGCAAACACGACACAAAATACTGATCGAGGATCACGCGTTTCCGTCGGATTTTCAGGCCGCCAGTTCGCAAGTGGTGTGGAATGGTTTTGACCCTGCTCATTCCCTGCTCGTCCTGCCCACAGAGGAAACAACCGCCGCGATAAATGAGGAAGCGATTATCGAGACGATTCACAGGGAGGGTTCCCAGCTTGCTTTGGTCATGTTGCCGGGCGTTCAATATTACACAGGGCAGGTTTTTCCGATGGAGCGGATTGCGGCAGCGGCTCACGCCGTCGGTGCCAAAGTCGGATTCGATTTAGCGCATGCTGCAGGTAATATTCGCATACACCTGCATGATTGGGATGTCGATTTCGCGGTTTGGTGTAGCTATAAATATTTGAACTCCGGCCCTGGCTCTGTGGGTGGGTGTTTTGTTCACGAACGGCATGCCAGTAACGTGGATCTGCCCCGCTTGGCTGGTTGGTGGGGACATGACAAAGGGACGCGTTTCAAAATGAAAAATGAATTCAAGGCCATTCCAACTGCGGAGGGATGGCAACTGAGTAACCCGCCCATTCTTTCCTTAGCCGCCATTCGCGCCTCGCTGGACGTTTTTAAAGAGGCGGGAGGAATGAGCCCCCTTATCGGGAAATCGACATTGCTGACACAGTACCTCGATGTCCAGCTGCGAAATAGGTTGGGTGATCGCATCAAGGTGCTCACCCCGGAATCTGGCCGTGGCTGCCAGTTATCCTTGGAAATTGATTGCGGTGATTTGCCGGGGAAACAGGTGCATCGCCAATTGGACGCGTCGGGTGTGGAGACCGATTGGCGAGAGCCTAACGTAATTCGAGTGGCGCCGGTGCCACTGTACAATTCTTTTGAGGATTGTTTTCATTTCGTGGAAAAACTGGCTGGCTGCGTGGAAGCCTGAAACCTCTTTGAATCACTTCGAAATCTGCAAAACAGCAAACGCCTGAAAGGCAAAAGTTATGAAAAAACCACACCACATTTTGATCGCCGGTGCCGGTTTGGTGGGATCTCTTTTGGCGCTCATGTTGGGACAGCGTGGATATCGCGTAACGGTGCTCGAAAAGCGAGAGGACATGCGGCGAAAGTCGTTATCGGCCGGACGTTCCATCAACTTGGCGCTCGCAGAGCGTGGCATCAATGCGTTGCGAAGAGCCGGTTTGATGGAAGAGGTGGAAAAACTTTTGATCCCTATGAAAGGGCGAGTATTGCATGGGGTCGATTCGGAGCTCCTGTTTTCTCCTTACGGCCAGCGACCGCATGAAGTGATTTACTCCGTCTCACGAGGCGAGTTGAATCAGTTAATGATGACCGCTGCCGAAACACATTTTGACGTCGATATCTTGTTCAACCAATCCATCGAAACTGTTGATTTCGATCAAAAGAAGGTCAGCATAAAAGATCACTTGGCAGACAAGACGACGCAGTTGGAATTTGAGCTGGTGATTGGTGCCGATGGCGTCGGGTCCGAGGTGCGAAAAGCTATCATGAAAGCCACGGGCGGTAATTTTCAGATCGACATGTTGGGGCATGATTACAAAGAATTGTGTATCCCGCCCGGATCTGAAATCGCCACACGTTGGCAAATGGAAAAGGAAGCATTGCACATTTGGCCACGTGGCGGTTACATGCTTATTGCCTTACCAAATCTAGACGGAAGCTTTACCGTGACCCTGTTTCTACCTCGCAAGGGTGACCCGAGTTTTGAGTTAATTGATGAGCCGCATGAATTAAATGATTTCTTTGATCGCCAGTTTCCGGACGCAAAAGCATTGATTCCGAACTTTCAGGAAGAGTATTTTGGGAACCCCATTGGGCAATTGGGTACGGTGCGTTGTGATCGCTGGGTTTATAACGATAGTGCTTTTATCCTTGGTGATGCATCGCATGGGATTGTACCCTTTCACGGACAGGGCATGAACGCGGGCTTTGAAGATTGCAGCGAACTGATTCGTCTGTTGGACGAACATGCTGACGATTGGAGCACTGTGCTTCCCATCTTTGAAGAGATACGCATGCCCAATGCCAATGCTATCGCTGACATGGCATTAGAAAATTACGTGACGATGCGTGATAGTGTGAACGACGAAAAGTTTAAGCTGAAAAAGGAAATCGGTTTTGAACTGGAGCGAATGTTCCCCGACCGATTTATTCCCCGATACTCGATGGTGATGTTCCATCGTTATCCTTATGCCGATGCGTTCTCACGCGGACAGATCCAAGATGATATTTTGAATGACTTGGCTAATGGGATCGAATCAGCGAGCGAATTTGATCGCCAACGCGGAAAAGAACTAGTCGAGTCGCGTCTGCAAGAGATCGCGCAACCGGCGTGATGGTGAGTTGTTAGCGTAAGCCACGCAAGGTTCGTCAAACGCCGAATCGAAATCGCATCGAATCGATGACATTTTCGGGGAGCGTCGGTAGATCGCTACGGGGGATGAGAAATGTGGGCAGGTTAAAGAGATCTAGGAATACGCGGTTTTTCTGGGCCGTGCGATTCAAGTAATCATGGCCGGATGACCCACCCGTGCCGATCTTAGCTCCCAGCATGCGATGTACCATCATGGCGTGTCTTGATCGCCAAGTCGTGAACAACTCATCGACCTCGACTAGGCACGTAAGGTAGCGGTGTGGCAACTGCAGCATGGGTTGATCGCGATACAGGTTGATAAATATCGCCGCCAGCATCGCCGAATGCGAAAATCGGAACTCCCCATTGCTGCGTAACTCTTCAAATTTCTTTTCATCCAAGATGGCTGAAAATCGAGTCCGCGTCGCTTCTAATTCGTTGAGTTGATGCTCTCTTACAACCTCCGGCAAGGTGGGGTTATCCTCGATGATCTTTCGATCCTTGGAAAGCATCAGGGCCACGGATTTTTCATAGGCGTCCCAAAAGTCGAAGCCTTCGAAATCTAGAAAGGGCAACCGCTCCAGCCATTTTTCAGTCACTTCCAGGAGGCTGGGTTTGCTTTCCGCAACTTGCATTTTCCCTCGGTCCGCCTCGCTCAATCGCGAATAGATGAACTCGCGGTCTACGGGTAAACGCATATCTCGTTTGAGGCCTAAGGCAATTTCTAATTCTTTGAATTGCACGCTTTGAAAACCCGATGCTGGAATGAGCAGGTCGCGGAATTCCAGAAAGTCGAGCGGCGTCATCGTTTCCAAGACGTCGATTTGTGAGTTTAGCAAGCGTTGGATTTTATGGACGCGTTCCAGTCGCGCCACCATCCGCCCCATCTGTCGATCGTCAACGACATGGTCGTTGAACATCTCAATGATGGAGCCAATTTCATAAAGGATCTGTTTGAACCAGATTTCATAGGCTTGGTGCACGATGATGAACAGCATCTCATCGTGCGCAGGTGCGCCACGCTTTTCGCTTTCAAGTTGTTGAGCACCCAGTACCTTGTCCAGTTGTAGGTACTCACCGTAATACAAGCCGCCGGGCTTTTTGTTCATTTCCTTGCCTAACTTGGGATGCTAACAACTGCCCGGGGCGGACGCGTTGGCGTGATAATTATGATCGACCACCGGGGATGGCAACGGGGCCCGCATCGTAATCGCCCCATTTCCATTCTTCCGGCGCGGGGCCTACCATTGCATCATCTGTCAAATACTCTTCCCAAAGAATTTCTTGACCTGTGTAAGATGCCTCGCGGCCCATCAAAGCCATCATCGTGCTTTTGCACATGTAATCGCCATTGTTGATGGGTTCGCCGTTTCGAATGCTCTTGAACAATTGATCATGTTCCACGTCGTACATGCTTCGTTTCCGGTCGGTGTAACGCCATTCCATTTCGCCATCGACGACGTGTTTAAGGATATGAGCATTCCCTTTTGTCCCGAAGACATTGCATTCGTTTTCTGACCAGCAACCCGACATTTGTCGGCAGTGAGAAAAGGCTTTGATGCCATTGGCCCACTCATAAACGGTGGCAAAGTGATCGTAAGTGTTACCGTATTTGCTATCGATGCGTTTTTGTCGACCGCCCAAACCATAACATCTAACAGGTGCCTCATCGCCCATCAGCCACAAGCACTTATCCAATGTATGAATATGTTGTTCGGCAATGAGATCACCGGATAACCAGTTGAAGTAAAGCCAGTTTCTCATCTGGTATTCCATTTGGCTCCAATCCGGTTTGCTTCCGCGATGCCACAATTCACCGGTCAGGTAATTCGCCTCCATGGCAGTGATGTCGCCAATAGCCTTCTCTTCCAGAATCTGGTTCATCGTGGCGTTCACGCCCAGGTCGTAACGCCAGCACAAACCCGAAACCAAGCTCTTTCCGTTTTCCATGCACTTCTTGCTGGCTTCCATCACTCGGCGGATGCCAGGAGCATCGGTAGCAATCGGCTTTTCACAAAAAATGTGTTTGTTCTTTTTGGCCGCATATTCCATTTGCCAAGGACGGAAGAACGGTGGTGAGCAGAGCAGTACGACATCCACGTCGGTGTCGATAAGTTGCTTGTAGCAATCAAAGCCGGTGAAACAGTGATCATCTTTGACGTCCATGAAATCTGCGATGTCGATGTTCAGCAGTTCCCGGGTCTCATCGACCTTGTCCTTGAAAGCATCTGCTAATGCAGTGATTTTGATGTTTTTGTCAGCGTGGGTGGCGTTAACAACGGCACCCCGACCTCGGCCACCACAACCGATCAAACCAACTTTGAGTGTGTCATCAACACTGTGGTGAAAGCCGTGAGCGATCGGCAATTCGGTCGACATGGCCGCGGCTCCGGCAGCTGCGGCGACAGAAGCCGTTTTGACAAATTGTCTGCGGCTGGGTTTGTTTACGCTTTTGTTTGGTTGATTTGCTTGGGGCATCGTATAACCTCGAAGTCAGAAGACAGCGATAATGTTTCATATGAACCCTTCACACTAACGCACGGCAGGGTTTTTTTCCAGTCAGACGGCATCGGGGATGGCCGACATACGCGGAATTTTAATTTCTATGGAAAAACGTGATGCAAGTTACAGGCTGGATTTACCCGCCATCGAGAAAGAAGTTGGCGAGGTGAAATTTTGTTTTCGGCAGAAAGTAACATCCACCAATGATTGGGCGCGAGATGCTGCCTCCGAGTTAGGGGCGAGCGAAATCGCCTTGTTTTTGGCGGAAAACCAAACGGCGGGACGCGGACGAGGCGATCATTTGTGGTTTTCAGGTCCCGGAAGTCTGACGTTTTCTTTGCTTGTACCCTGCCCTTTCGCTTTGCAGGATCCCCAAAGAGGTTTGTTTGCCTTGGCCGCCGGGTGTGCCATCTGTGCGGCCGTGCGACCGTGGGGCTTGGAACCGCGTGTTAAATGGCCCAACGATGTTTTTTTGGGGGAGCGGAAACTAGCCGGGGTACTCATCGAATCTGTCGATCAAAGCCGATTGGTGGTCGGCTGTGGTGTCAACGTAAATAATGATGTAAGTCGCATCGAATCCGCTACCAGTTTGCGAGAACACGCGGAAGAATCCCTTGATTTAACCAACGTTTTGATCGCTTTGGTGGTTGAAATTAATCGGCAGTTGAGCAGCATCGAAGAGGCCCCTAAAAAGCTCATTCAACAGGTCCGTCAATACGATGGATTAGCAGGGAAGTTGGTCCGATGGTCGACAGGGCAAAAGACCGAGACCGGGGTGGCGCAGGGGATTGCTGAGGACGGCTCCCTCCGAATACGCACCGAGCAGGGCGAGATGACAGTCTATTCCGGAAGCGTAACGGTCCTGAGGCACGTTTAGGTCGCGTTTTTCGACCTTGTGAGAAAGCTGAAATTTGTGAAAGCACCGGCGAAAGGCCTTGTCCGAAGCGACTTTGTGACGGAATATTGCCGTCGTGGGGCAGATGCCATATTGCTTAACTGGGTTGTTATTTGTTGTAATAGGAACGCCGGCATGGAGGTTCGGAAACTTGAACAACCCACCGGTTCTCCGATTAGGAGAATTCAACTCATACATAAAATGCAAGCGAATCGTATGACTTCGATCCGAAAGGAAATTCGAAAGTATCTACCATCCGCACCGATTCAATTGCCCGTTTCTCGTTCTGGAGGTTCCTAAAATGCCATTGTTTGAAGTAGAGACTGACGCGCACATCATCATCACTTGGGCCGATACCGAGGATTTGGCAACCGCCATCGCCACGGAATCATATCCCAGCGAGTCCATCAAGAGACTGACCAAGCGTCCTCGTGACACTTGGGTAATTTCCAAAGGTGTCCTGGGGATTACACAGGAAGAAGCAGAAATCTGTGGTGTTGCCAGAGATTGCCTTTCCAAGGCCGCAGGGGATAAGGTCCATGCGATTCGCCTTTACATGCACGAAACTGGAACCGACTTGGATGAGGCTCGCAAGGTCGTGGAATCCAACATGGTCATGGGATGGTAGCACTTTTGAGTTAGCAGGCTGACAAATTGGTTGGGCACCTTATAAACGCCGGAGTTTTCCGGCGTTTTTTT
>JAAEPL010000496.1 GCA_024232675.1 Planctomycetaceae bacterium | reverse complement strand
GCGTAGTCACCGACACTAACGACACTTTTTGCTGAAACACAGGCTTGTTCTGAAGGAAGACGGTACTCAGACATTGATTCTGCAGTCGACCCCATAACGATATAAGGACGGCCTTTGGTTGCTACAACAAGGTCGGGACCCGCCAATGCTAGACCCATGATGTCATCATCTAATATTTTCCGATACTCGACAGGGAATGCGTGGACCACGCCTTCTTCCGAAAAAGCTAGCTCATTGCCTGAGCCACCTGCTAGGTACTTGTTCGGCATGATCTCCAAGCTGGTTAGTGTACCTTTGGGGTATAGAGACGTACTGTCATCAGGTGGGCCATACCATGTATTTGATTGGAGCGTATCTAGGCCGAGCTGGTCGTCAGCTATATTGTCCTCATACTGGGTGCTACTCGTGACACCGCTTAATTCCGCTAGAAAAATAAATACGCCATCCGCCCCCGAGCGGTAAATACGCACTGTACCATTATTGAAGGTGTAGTTCCCTGTCGGTGGTGCGTCAGGGATATGCAACGTGAGCGTCGGGTGATTTTCCTGTGCGAAATCCATTGCCTGGAGGGGAGATACCGGTGAATTTGGCCCCTCTTGTCCGAAATCATCAACATAGGTGTAAACATATTTGTAATACGACTTCGTGGCTTCGAGAGGGTCAGCCCCGCGGTGGACAAGTGTCGTGTAGGGTGCTGTCACGGGGGCTGGCACACCGAGTCGGAACCATTGCGTCCCATCTCGCCTGATTTTAGGATAGTCACCGTCGATGGCGATCTGTGTTCCATAGGCATCATTCACAATGGGGGCGTTGATAACCTTCGTGAAGCTTGACGAGTACTCAAAACCACCCGCACTGTTTTTATAAATGAGAGAATGGTTCCCCACACCCGCTTCCTCGACCGTACTGCTTTTGAACGGTTCGAGTCGCTG
>JAAEPL010000495.1 GCA_024232675.1 Planctomycetaceae bacterium | reverse complement strand
TACTGGCCGGTCATCGTTTGCTGGATCGGCGGAGGTGGCGGGGTCATCCGCATGCTGGAATCACTGAAGCCTGAACCTTGCGAGGTTTCGCTCAGTCCGCCAATTTCCGTCATGGCCATGGCAGCCACATCGCTACCGGCGTCCGTCTCCTGTTGCCCATCGGGGCTGGCAGGAGCAGACTGCCACCGCGAGCGATCTACCGGATCGGTCAACAATGGGCTGACGTCACTTGCCCAAGGCGCTAACCGCTCGGCCACCTCGGCAGCCGTTTGAATTCGCTGCTGAGGATCCTTCTCCATCATGTCACCGATCAGATCAACAAATTCATCGCTGACGTCTTCATTGAATCGCCGTGGATGCCAGGGGGTCTCCTCCAGATGCCGCCGCGCTTTACTTTTGGGCGTTCCGCCAGGGTAGGGGACTTTCCCAGTAATGGCATAATACAGGGTGCAACCAAGGGAGTAGATATCGCTAACGCGGGTGGTCTCTTCCGGGCTGCGGATCAGTTCCGGAGAGAGATAGTCGGCTGTGCCTACCGTTTTGCCGGCACGTGGATCATCGGGATCGTGCATATAGCCAGCCAGTCCCAAATCGGAAAGCTTGGCCACGCCCTCTGGAGTCACCAGAATATTCCCGGGCTTGATGTCGCGATGAATTAAATTATTAGAATGGGCATGAGCCAGCCCTTCCGCGGCCTGCATGATGACGTTGGAAGCTTGTTGCACGTCTAGGTGGCCCTTGGTCCGTACCAATCTTCTAAGGTCGGTACCGGGTACGTATTCCACAACCAAGAAGTGGACACTCCCGTCTTCCCCAGCATCAAACGCCTGTACCAAATTGGGGTGGTTTAGTTGTGCCTGAGTCCGAATCTCACGACGGAAGTTCTCAATGGACTCCGGATTGGACTTTTGCAGCGGTAAAACTTTGATGGCACACTCGCGCCCCAACATCTCATGTATCGCTTTGAAGACTTGCCCCATGCCACCCTGACCAATCCAGTCAGTGATGATGTAGGCGCCTAATTTAAGTTTGGTGCGGCCTGCGATTAATTGGTCCGCTTGATAGGCTGTGATGACGTCTTTTTCGACCAGCACGGAAGCCAGTTCTTTGTCGTCGATTTCATCCACCGTCATGGCACGCCCCGCAATGCGCACCACACCCGTCATCGCTTCCCTCAACTGTTGCGATGATACTAATTTACTTTGCAGGGCCGCTTCGCGAAAAACACTAGTCACGTTGGATCCGTCTGGACTCAAATTTCAGAGAAGTTGGGAAAAGTGGCTGGCGTTAATTGCCAGCTAGTCGAGGAGACGTCTTCTTATAACCGAAAACGAGCACGAGTTGCCTACTCTTAGAATAACGTTTTCGTCATTGTTTTGGGTTGATTTTGTGTTATTTGCCTGCAAATCGTTCCATTTTCCAATATCGCGGCGGCTCAATCCGAAAACTCATTTCTTCCCGGCGTACCGGATGCTCCAAAACAAGGCCGCTGGAATGCAGAGCGATCCCTTCGGGGAACTGATTTTTGGCCGAATATTTTCGGTCACCGAGGATCGGACGGTTACGACTGGCAAACTGAACCCGAATTTGGTGCTTACGCCCAGTCAATAAATCAACCTCCACTAAAGCCAGTGGTCCCGCAAAACCGAGCACTTGGTAGGTCAATTCGGCTTTGCGGGCGCCTTCATCTCCGGCATCGCAAATTACCATTCGCCGCAAGGAATCGTCCTTACGAATCCAGTCCATTAACCGGCCAGACCGTTTCTTGGGACGTGTTTCTAAAATCGCGGTGTAAGTTTTCTGAGGCTCACCGTTTTGAAATTGACGTGTTAGCCGTGCAGCAGCCTTGGACGTTTTAGCTAAGACCACCAGTCCACAAGTAAAAGCGTCCAAGCGACTGACCACACCCAGATAGACGTTTCCAGGCTTATTGTACTTATGCTTGAGCCAAGCCTTGGTCCACTTTACCAGCGAGGGTTCGCCAGCTTGGGCGCCCATCGTCGCCAACAGAGGTGGCTTGTCGATAACAATGATATGGTTATCTTCGTGAATAACTTTCGGATGGTGGGCGGGTTGATTCATGGCCCGATTATGGCAAACGAGTCAAAAAAGACAAACTCAGATGAGACTGATTCTGGCAAGCGGTTCGCCGCGTCGACGAGAATTATTACACGAAGCTGGCTACGAATTCACGGTCGAACCTCCTGACGAATCCGCCGAAACAGCCGGAAACGCTTACCTTTCACCCACCGAGTTGGTGGTGGCACTGGCATTTCACAAAGCAGCCAATATCGCAAATCGAACCTCTCAAGGTTTAATTTTAGCTGCCGATACCGTTGCCGAATGTGATGGTTGCGTGCTCGGTAAGCCCACAGATCGCGACCACGCCGAGCAGATGTTGAAGCAGATGCGAGGCCAGCAACACATGGTGCATACGGGAGTCTGTTTATGGCGGCGTCCCAGCAACCGAAAGTCAGTTCAGTTCGAAACAACCACGCTGAAAATGACTTTTCTGACGGACGAAGAAATTGACCGTTATCTCGACACCGGACTTTGGCAAGGCAAGGCTGGTGCCTTTGGCTACCAAGATGACATCGATTGGGTAAGCATTCTCAAAGGTTCGGCTTCGAATGTTGTGGGCCTACCAATGCAACTTGTCGCTGAGATGCTAAGGATGAAATGGGCATCTGAATAAAAAACGAAATGCGTTAAACCACATCCCATACGCCTGAGATCATCCATCGAGACCATGGGACTTCTAAAGCCTCGAGTAAATAACCTGCCAGTACTTAGTGGCTAACGAATATCCGTTTTTACTTTTGAGAATCGACTAAGAGCACCCCCGGTTATCCGCGGCGTAATGGTAATGGGAACGCCTTCACGACATCCCATCTCGAATCGCCCCCGCCAAATCTCCCCCGCTGCCAAATCCCCCAAGTCCCAAGCAACCGTTCGGGAGGAAGTTTGATCGGTATTGGGAAAGATTGCGTTGACCTGTCCCGCACCGTGAATGGTAATTTCCAATACAGTATGTTGTGCGATCTCCGGACTCAGATTCTCAACCTGAAATTGAAATTGGGTAACGGGTACCTTTTCGCCTTGGGGCTCTGTAGGTTTCGGCTCCATTATTCTCTGAGTCGTTAATCTTAAACTCGCAGGGAACGAAGACGCGGCTACAAGGACAGGCTTCAAATTTACGGTCTGCCCACGATGCCGAGGAAGCAATCCGTGCGGCAGCGTATCACCCGCTCGTTCCCGTTCCATGGGGGAAGCATTCACAAATACGCGACGGGTACTGGCATGCAAAAGACCCAGTCTCACCTCTGCTTCAACTCGAGCTGGAAGAAAATTGGCAGCCAGTTCGCCAGCCCCACTCAAACCCTCTGGGTCGCCAGCCATCTTCCGTGCATCCGGCAAGAGCCGAGGTGGCGCGGATGTCATTTGAGGGCTTGCCAACCCTTCACTTTGGCTACCCCAGCCAACCGAACAACTCAAGAAAGCCAACGCAACTAAGCGAGGTAATCCCCTAAAACGAGCTCCCATCTGCACCTCCATGCGTCTCTTTGTCTGCGCTACGAGCTAGAACGCCGGCCCATAGCCCGACCGCTTA
>JAAEPL010000494.1 GCA_024232675.1 Planctomycetaceae bacterium | reverse complement strand
GATTTTCATTTTTTAGCACGTTTTCTGGAAACACACGTCAACGAATAGACACTTGGCACAACGCGAAAGACACTTGGCACAACGCTAAACTAATTGAATTTCGTGGGCATTCGCCTTAACATAGGGAGGTCTGCTGCGGCCCGAGACCGCGGTAGCCTCCCTTTTTTTCCTGTCCTGAATGAAGCTGATTTGCATATGGGTACTGTAACCGCGACAACGATGCGCACCATTAAAAAATTGCACAGCGAACCTGGGCTTTGGATGCAGGATGACGTTGCCGTACCAACCTATGGCCCCAACGATGTATTAATTGAAATCACCCACGCCGGGATCTGCGGGACCGATCGCCACATTTATGAATGGGATCCCTGGAGCCAAAGCCGCATTCCCATCGGTATCACGACCGGCCACGAATTTGTCGGCAACATCGTAGCGGTAGGCAACGAATGCACTAAATTTCAAATTGGTGACCGGGTCAGCGGGGAAGGGCACATCTATTGTGGGAATTGTCGGCCATGTCGCACAGGCAATGCCCACATCTGCACCGAATGTAAAATTATCGGCATCGATCGCGACGGTTGCTTCGCCCGCTACATGGCATTCCCGGAAAAGAATGTCTGGCCGGTCCACGCGGATATTCCCGATAAGGTGGCGGCCGTCTTCGATCCTCTGGGAAATGCGGTGCACACCGTCATGACCGCCGGAGTCAGTGGGAAAAATGTGCTGATCACAGGTGTGGGAATCATCGGGTTGATGGCCGTTACCGTCGCCAGAGCGGCTGGCGCCAGCAAAATCTTTGTTACCGATATCGACTCGCACCGTTTGGAAGTCGCCAAAGAAATTGGGGCGGACCACGCCTTCCACGCCACCGACGATTGGATCCCACAAGTGCAGGACCTGACCGACGGTTTGGGGGCGGATGTGCTACTGGAAATGAGCGGCAATCCGCACGGGATTCGTCAAGGATTCGCTGCCATGGCAGGCGGTGGAACCGCCGCCCTGTTAGGTATCCCCGGTAAGCCAATCGAAATTGATCTTGCTCAAGAGATCATTTTCAAGGGAGCCACGGTACACGGTATCAACGGCCGACGAATTTTTGAAACCTGGTACCAAATGGAGGCGCTGCTGCTAAGCGGACGCCTGCAACTGAATCCGATCATCACTCATGTGCTGCCCATGGATCAGTTTGAGCGGGGTATCGAGATGATGCAAAAAGGCGAAGCCATCAAAGTTGTGCTGCAGATCGGCGAATAGCCGGTTTTGGAGGCACCCCCGATGGGGGAAAACGGTCATCTCGGCTGTGTCGGGCATCGACCCGGCCCAGCGGTTACTCAAAACGTCATCGTACGTGGCGTGCCACGTTCCCTGATGCGGCATCTGTGCGCGAAAGGGGATCCCCGTTGCTCACTTTGGGAGTTGCCAAAACCTGCTCGAAAAGCTCCAATATCGAATCAATCGCACCAGCAAAATACCACGCAAATTGACTTGAGCAGGGACCCCCGAAGATGCCGAATACCGCCTTTGCCAATAGATCGCACGAAGTGATCGAATCGCTGACCGATTCAGGGCAATTAAAACCTTTTTACAATATCGCTTCGCCCATGCGACCGGTGGTGGAGATCGAAGGCAAAGGGGAAGTCCTCGTCCTCTGCAGCAATAACTACCTGGGCTTGGCCGACCATCCTCAGGTTATCGAGGCCGGTGTTCAGGGCCTGCGGGATTACGGCGCGGGTACGGCTTCTGTTCGTTTCATTTGCGGCACCCTGAAATGCCATCGCGACCTTGAGGAGAAGATTGCCAATTTCCTCGGCACCGAATCCGCCCTCAGTTACGTCAGTTGCTGGAACGCGAACGAGGCAGTCTTCCCCACGTTGGTCGGTCCGGAAGACGTGATCCTATCTGATGAATTGAATCACGCCAGCATCATCGATGGCATGCGGTTGATGAGCAAAAAGGTGACCAAGAAAGTCTACAAGCACAGCGACATGCAGCAACTTGAGACATTGCTTCAGGAGACCCAATCCCACGCGGTACGGTGGGTGGTTACCGACGGCGTGTTTAGCATGGAGGGCGATATTGCCAACATGCCTCGTTTGGTCGAATTGTGCAAAGAATACAACGCCATGCTGGTCGTCGATGACTCCCACGGCGTCGGCGTCTTGGGCCCAACCGGACGCGGTACACACGAGCATTTCGGCTTGGATGGCAGTTGCGTCGATGTGTTTACCGGCACCCTTGGCAAAGCGTTAGGGGGTGCCGCTGGTGGCTATGTGGCAGCCTCACAAAACGCCATTTCCGCATTAGAGCAAAAAGCCCGTCCCAGCCTGTTCTCAAATGCATTACCGGCCACAGTCGCTTACAGCGCCGGCAAAGCGATTGAGGTGCTCGATAATGACCCCAGCATCGTCGCTCGCTTGCACAGCAATGTGAAAAAGATACGGGACGGCTTGGCCGAACGTGGCTTTGATTGCACGCCTTCACCGACTGCCATCATTCCGATCATGATCGGTGACGAAGCAGAGGCCATCAAAAAATCCGCCAAGCTATTTGAGATGGGCGTGATGGTCATCGGATTTGGGTTCCCCGTGGTACCCAAAGGCGAAGCCAGACTGCGGGTACAGGTCAGCGCGGCATTGAGCGATGACCACATCCAACAGGCATTGGATGCCTTCGCCAAACTCTAATCGAGCATAAGCGTTACGCGGCAGCCTGAGGTCTGCCGATTCCCGGACGGTATGAACGCGAAGCGGTTTGGCTCTGCTGAGCCACCGCTC
>JAAEPL010000493.1 GCA_024232675.1 Planctomycetaceae bacterium | reverse complement strand
TGAGGATGGCTTAGCTAAACTATTCAGGGTGACTTTCTCGCTCGTTCGAGCAAATCGCGACGCCCGAGAGCAACCCGTCCTTGCCCATCAGGCTACGACGAGTGGTCACGGAAAAGGATTCCAGATGCTGGGCTGGTGCCAGGGATCGCTCAAAAACCGGTTTTTGTAGTGGCAAACCAGTTTTTTAGAAAAATTGAGACAGGCGGGATCGTAATGGGCATTGATTAGTAGACGGGGAATTCTTTCCGCTCGAAACAGAAATCGACAAGCCCTTTACCAAGGAACCTGACCATGAATAAAGCTTATCTAGGAATGCTGATCCTCGCACTCACCTGTCTCCAATGGGGATGCTTGAACACCCCGCAGGCCGCTGCCCAACAATCAGCGCAGTCTGTGCTTGGGCCTAACCAAAACCCTAACCAAGATATCATTGATCAACTTCAAGACATCCTGCGAGATCAGGCAAGATTCGGAAAAACGCCTCGAAACAATGGCATGCTGCGGCAAATTCAAAACATCGCGAACGGCTCACCTGCCATTCTTAATCCTAGTAGCCCGCAGGTAACGATCTGGAACCAAGGCCCAGGCGATTTACGGGTCCAGATGGGGAATGCGGGTAATTACCAGATGGTTCCCGCTTACCAGTCTGCTGTGTTCCCCGTTAGCAAGGGAATGCCACTGAATCTTCAATCAAGTGGACAATGGACGCGTGTCAATTTCATGCAACACCAGAAAGGCAACCTAACCTTCTGGGATAAAGATGATCAGCGAGACTACCCAATTCTTGTTAACCGCTGGTCTCGCAACGTTACCAGCCTTGCTAACGGTGAGGTGGGCTACCAGATATATGACCGATAAACATGTTTTTAAGAATTTGCTCCAGAGGTTGGTTTCTCAATCGATGGCAATAAAAACGGTTGTCGCATTTCGCGACAGCCTTTTTTTATCTAACCAACGCACTCAAAATTGTGGTCAGCTTGGAGCGATGTCGAGTGGGTGTGAATGTGTTCTGATTAATTGTTTACGGGTTTTTTAGATAAACCTTAAGCCAATTCGAGCATTGATCGAAGTTATCAAAACAGAATTCTTGTCCCACCAAGTCCGGGATCAAATTCAGTTTCTCCAGCAAATCACGAGGTTGGCCGTGAACGTCGGTAAAGACCACCTGAATTCCTCGCGATTGTAGATTCATAATCGCATCTTCCAGCGAAAACAAACCGGATTGGTCGATGTAGGGGACGCGATCCATGCGAATGATAAACACCTCCATTTCGGGTAACGCCGCAATGATCTCTTGGAATCGGGAAGAGAAGCCAAAGAACAGCGGTCCATCCAAGTGTTTAACGAAGACGCGATTCTCATACTCGGTAATGAGGTCTCCCTCGTCGAGCCATGGCATCTCATGCACGAATTCTTTCAGTGGGGCTGCCGGAGGGGTGCGTTGTTCCACGACGTCGGAGAGGTGCTTCATGAATAGAACACATGACAAAACAATGCCGACAACCACGGCTTCAATCAAGCCCACAGTCACTGTCATTATCAGTACGGTCAGCATCACGATCACTTCGGTTAGTGGCAGCTGATGGATCTTGCGAAGGCCTTTGTAATCCATGACGCCAATTCCGACCGTGACCAGAATACCAGCCAGAACGGCTGCGGGAATCTTGGAAGCAAGTGGCCCCAACGCCAAGAGGATGAACAGCAATAGAAGACCCGCGATCATTCCCGATAACTTGGTCCTTCCGCCGGACTTGATATTCACGACCGTGCGAATGGTTGCACCTGCGCCAGGGATGCCGCCAAACATCGCTGCGATGGTATTGCCGATGCCTTGGCCCACTAACTCTTGATTGGGCTGGTGTTTAGTTTTGGTCATGTTGTCGGCCACGATGGACGTCAGTAACGAATCGATCGAACCCAAGATCGCTAATGATAATGCCGTCATTAGGTAGGGAAGCACCTGTCCAAAATTGACATTCGTGAACATCGTCCAGTACAGTGCAGGAAATCCGCTAGGGATTGTGCCGATGGTTCGATAATTACCTTCTCCGATAATGAAATAGGTGCCAATCGTTACGGTCAGTAATGCCACCAACGTACTGGGTATAGCCCGAGTGATTCTTTTGAAGGTGTAAATGATCGTGATCGTGATCAGGCCGATGAAAAAATCCTGCAGGATGATTTGTTGGATGGCACGGCCAGTCATCCTGAGTGCACCAATCACGCCGGAGGCATTTTCTGCAGCCAAGACAACGGCTCCTTGATCGATCGTTTTGTCGCTGATTTTTTGGGCTCGTTTGATGGTCTCGTCGAAATTCTCCAATACTAAGATGTTCTCGGCAGCTTCCTCCTGAAGGATTTTGACCAGAATGACTTCCTCTGCTTCGGATTTATACTCCTGTACGTAAGCAATATCTTCTTTGGGATAGTAGCCCATCAGGGGAAGCGCTTGGGTAACGAGGATGATGACGCCAATGCCAGACATGAATCCCGAAACGACGGGGTAGGGCACGTAACGAATGTATTGTCCCACCCGCAGCCATCCGAAACTGATCTGGATCAATCCCGCCAACAAAAAGACCATCAGAATTGCCGGCAGCGCTTGATCAATATCACCGTCGTTTGCTGTGACGATACCAGCGATCACGATCATGCTCACAGCCGTCATGGGTGCGGTCGGACCTGATATTTGAGTATTCGTTCCGCCGAAAAGTGCCGCAAAAAAGCTGATGAAAATTGCCCCGTAGAGTCCTGCTTCTGGGCCCAAGCCGGACTGCAGGCCAAAGGCCAGAGCCAGCGGTAAAGCTACAACACCCGCTGTAATGCCTCCAAATAAATCACCTTTAAGATGTTTCAAATCGAAACCAAAGAAACCGGAATGCTTGTCTGGAGATGAGGACATGGGCGGAAGACCTGATGGGCGTCATGAAGCGAGAGATTTTGGAGAGTGGGCGACTCGGCGTATTAAGCAGCCGTTACGGGAAAGCGAAATCAGGAAACGTCTGCGAAGAGATTTGGCTCATCCTGTGATTAGATAATTTACAGATACTGAAACGGATGGGGTCACGAAATCCGCTGAAAATATGGTGGTTTAATCCAAAAATGCTGTGAAAATTCGTGACACCAGTGAAGTGCCTGCCACTCGGCGAAGTGGTGACTAGAAAAGCGAGTATGCCATTGAGGCTAAAAATAATTGCCAGGATGTCCGGACTTCCGCACAGAAAGGATTTAATAGGGCTGTTATATACTTTTCCAGCATCGCGGAATCAACTTTGTGACTGCCGATGCTCGTATCATTCAAGGCAGTCCGCGATTGCCTATTGCGGTGAAGTTATTACATCCGCCGCAGCGGAAATGACAACACAAGCGGTTGGATCTTTCGACTACTTGGTGGGGCCCGCCCCGCACCAACAAAGCAAGCAGAAAACGCGCCGAAGCATCCTCTGCTTGCGATTGCGTTGGTTTGAGGTTCGTAATCAGACCGATTGGGGAAAGTGCTAATTTAAAGGTGTTTAGTTCATCGCTGCGGTTTTAAACGAACCGGTGGTGAACGCTCTGACGGCGGCCGTGAGGGTGATTTAGACCCATCCCTGGCTTTCCTTACTCCTTAGGAAATAAGCTCTTTCGGTGCTGTCAATAAGAGGGGTTTTTGCTGATTGAAACTATGGTCGAAAGACAGTCACCGCTGTTCTTGGCAGGCAAGTTTCATTTATCGAAAGCGATGGCCAAGGTTGCGGTTGCTATACAAAACTTTGGTGCAATTCGTCGCATTAAAAAAGCCCCGCCGGTATTTTTACAGGCGGGGCTTTTTTTGATTTTTAGCTCGCGAAGCAGTTGCTTTTGAGACAACCATTAGGCACGCGAAGTTCTCCTTCGACGTTGTAGTCCAATCAACGCAGTAGCCCCAAACATTAATAATGAGGTCGGCTCGGGAACGGATGAAAAGTTGACTATCCCGTTCACTTCAATTCCATTGCCACTTGAAAGATTTTCAAGATCCATCGTGCCACCGCTGGATTCAGAGTTGAATCCAGCAAAGACGAATTCAAGCGTGTCTCCGACTGAAAGCGGTCCAATCGAAGAAATGTCGAGATTAGAGAAATTTCGTCCATTACCTGAATCGCCGTAGTCATGTGTAAAAATTGAGGTTTCTGAGCCACCGTTGACGTAAGCTCGAAGTTCAATATCGTCGGGGCCTGAGCCAGAACGATCAACTCGCATTGAGAGTGTAGTCAGATCTACAGAACTGACATCGCCTCCTGTGCCACTAGCACCAACCGTGAAACCGAACGTCCAAGAGTCGTTAGCAGCAACAGCCTCCGCGAACGAAGTATTTGCTGTATCCCAGCCTCTCCAGTTATAAGTGGCTCCGGAATTGGCAGTAAGTCCTCCCGATTGCTGGAGCGCTGCGCTTATAAGCCCATCGCCCGTGGTATTTGCAGTAGCGGTTGGATTGGCAGTACTGGACGAAGAGACATAACTCAAAATTAGGTCTGCACTCAAATTGAGAGGGTAAAGTACAATTGAGGACAAGAGAAAAAGACAGCGTATTTTGTAATTCA
>JAAEPL010000492.1 GCA_024232675.1 Planctomycetaceae bacterium | reverse complement strand
TTCACCAGCTTGGACGGATAGTTCGGTAGCCGAAATTCCGGATTTTTGGGCCTCTAACTCGCTAACGGCATTTTCAATCTGTGCCTGCTGGGCAGGCAGGTCTTCCATCTGTTGATTGATCTCAAGTTGTTTCAGTTTCAAATCAGGAAGCGCGTATTCAATCTCTGATATTTTCTGTCGACTTTCGCTGGTCTGCGGTAATTTGGTGCGTTCAAACCGCAGCAGTAACCCGACGGCCTGCGAATGCCCGGCCGCCGCTAGGTGCTCATCCAGTTTTTTTCGCGAGCTACTGATGGCGCTTAGCTGCTGGTTCAAACCCTGTTGCTCAGTCAAGTTGGTGCGGTTGATCTCGGAGACTTTCGTACGGTGGTCAGCGAGAACTGCAATCTCTTCGGCTAGATCACGCAGTAGTGGATGCGCGTGCTGGGCCTCTTGGTGGGCTGATTTAGCCTCGGCTTTGATCTTTTCATCTTCGAGCTGAGCGACTTTTTGCGTCAGCTTTTGGGTGATACCCTGGACGTTCTCTAACTGACGTTTCAGCCAATCGCGTTGTAGAAAAGTGCTCTTTTCAGTCGCCGATAACCACTTGGCTTCGGTGGCTAATAAACGCAGGTTGATTTTTGCGCCCGCTTCGATGGCTCGATTTTCCAACAAGCGGGAATCTAACAGTAAGTTGTTGCCTTGGTGGTCATTAATATTCGTTTTGGATTTGGCCAGCTTCTCTGTTAACTGTGCCTCCAACTTGGCGTGTGTCGATATCTGCTGGGAACGTTCCCGGATCAGCGATTCCGCAGCATCGTATTCGTGACTCAAGCGTTGTTCTTGGGCCTTGTATTCCAGTAACAAGGATGCATATGAATCGAGGGTGGTATCTTGGTCGAGGGCAGCGGGTAATGTTGGCAGTGGTTTCTTGATTGCCTCTTCCAACTGCTTGAGATGCTTGGGTTGATCCCGTGTCTCTTGTTGCAGCCGCGCGATCCGATCTAAATTACTACCGCCGCTGCGAATCCACTCAGCAGCGATGGCAAGGGTTTCTTTAGCACTATCGTTGGCCTCCGATGTTTCGCCCAGTTGGCTGGTCAGTTCATCGTAAGTTTCTTGCAGTCGCGAAAGTTGCCAGCGATCCACCGATTGTTCATCCACGGGCAGCAATCCACCAAAGGTGAAGATTGGATCGTTGGCTAATGGGCTGTTGGAAGAGGCGGGGGTGGGAGTCTGGCCGGGGACCTTCTCCTCTTCGGGATTTTCAAAATTGACCAACGCCACGGGATCGTGGGGATGGGTGGGCTGTGGGGACGTGGCAGGCGAGGGCGTGGTTAACGTGGGGGGGCGCAAGGTTGGCGCAGGGAGTCGCAAGGCTGGCAGTTCCGCCATGCGAATGACTTCTTGATAAACGGGCTCGGCGGCTTTCGCCGGTTTGATGATTGCGGAGTTGGGTGCGTAAACCTCCGAATCCGTAATCTTTTCTTGCGACTCCGCCGTAGGCGCGCAGAGGAGGCACATTAAAAGTAAAAAACTAACGCATTTCGGGCGTGAGAATGGCATGCGCATCGTTGGGACTCCGCTACCAAGGGTCAAATTTTTCGCGGCAATTTTGCGGGTTGCCACGACACGGGTGGCGAAGATTAGACATTGATGCGAGTGCTGGCAAGATCAACCCGTGGCCCAGTTTACAGAGGGGTTGATAGCTAAGGGAGGATCTTCTTTTTCGGCTCGATATCGGTGGAACCAATGAGCTGAGCGATATCTGATAGCACTGTGTCGAGGGGGCGATCGACAGGCCAGGCGACGTACACAGGGTTCCAAACCGGCGAGAATCGATCCTTGTAGTTTCTTAGACCCTGGTAGCTGTAGAAGTGCCTACCAAAACGAAACGCTAAAGACATCAATTGCGATCGCATTTCGATATGGTCTTCGGAATGCCAGTCTGCCACAGGGGCTTCGCCGAGGTCGAGGAAGCGGTAACCTGCGTCACGCCCCCAACGCATCGCCTCGACTAACATGAAATCCAGAATGCCGGACGAGATATCAGAGATGTAGCGCATCAGTCCGACGGCAAATTCGTCGTGATCCACGCCTTGCCACAGGGAAAGGAAACCCACAATACGTCCGTCTTTCTCGACAACTCCCAAACTGCCCTGTTTTAATAAATCGGGAGTCACGCTGTCGATGGAAAACTTAAGCGGAGTGCCCCCTCGATCGGTTCGCCAAACCTCATCGATGCGTTCCAAAATGGGAGTTAACTCGGCTAACGCTTCCTTGGCAACGATAGAGAATTGAAATCCATCTTGTTGGGCTTGCAGCCAAGGTTGGTGGAGTGGGGAATCGACATCTTCCGTCGGATCGACTAGCCGCAAGTCAACTAAGGCTTG
>JAAEPL010000491.1 GCA_024232675.1 Planctomycetaceae bacterium | reverse complement strand
TTGTCCAGCTTTGGAAACGGTGTGTCGGTCTCATAGCAGTGGAGCAGGTAGAGCTTGAGGAAGTTGAGACCGTGTGTCATGATCGTGTTGGTTCGTTGAGTAGCTTCCTGAAGCTTTTCGATGACGACATCGTTGCGAGCGGCGCTCTTGAGGCTTGTCTTGATCGTTTGGTAGGTCGGGATAGGGTCTGGTGGCTGCTTCATACTCTTAGGGGATATTTAATTTGAGTGATTTAGACGCATTCGTACATTAACAAAACGCATTGTCCTTAAGTGCTTTTCTTCAAGAACACGTACCGCTTCGTCCTGATAGTGGGCTGGCCCTGCCGCACTATGCGGTGGTCGCAGATGAGGATCTGGTAGTGGTCGCGCGTCAGGAACTTGACCAGGCTCCACCACGGTCTCTTGCTCTGCTCGGGGTACTTCAGGCTGTCCCACTTGCCGTACCTGAAGAAGGCGCGTACCGTACCTTCGGTATGAGTTCCATGAGACGACGCTACTTCTTGTAAAAATTAATATTGCGACTTTCGTGTTCTCGACGTTTCTTGAAGGTTGTAAGGCTTCTAATCGATGTTACACGGACTCCTCCCAGTCGCCGACCTTTGCACCACCTCGCTCCGAGACCATTTTGCAACTTATCGTGCTGTCGAATTTTCCGAAGGTCGTAAATCTCCAATTTGACACGGCACGGACTCTCCCTGTT
>JAAEPL010000490.1 GCA_024232675.1 Planctomycetaceae bacterium | reverse complement strand
GCTCGAGGTCAACTGCGTAACCAAGTCATTCAGCAGATCGTCCCGGCCATGCAAAAGATCGCTGAAGAAAATTACCATCCCGCTTGCCGAACCAACGCGGTCGTTTTGCTGTCGCAACTTAATTCCAGAGAAGGCGATCGCGGCACGCGACAACTGCCTTTACCCTATGCCCCGATGCTGCCTTGGTTGAATGGGGTCGTCGCGGGAGATAAGTATCCAGACTATTTGAAAGCTCCAGCGCTGGCAGGTATTGAGAGACACGCTGCAGTGCGTGGTCCATTCACGAACCAAGCCATGTCCGAGCAAGAAGTCACCGCACTCGGCGACGAGATGCTGAAAGTACTCAAAATGAAGCCGGAATCGGCGGATGGTATTGATCCTGATCTTGTGCAGTGGATGCAACGAAGAGCCGTCCGCACGCTTGGAATGATGGGCAAACCCGGTGAAAAAGGGAAATACGCAAAAGCCATCGGTGACACGATCACAAACGATGATGCAGACATGAAAACGCGGGTGGACGCTGTGGCCGCGTACGGCATGCTCGACTTCCGCAGCCAAAAGGAAGATGCCGATCTCAAAGTTGTCGTTCCCAAGATTGGCAAACTGCTTGCCCAATCTGCGGTTCAGGAATCTAAGTACATTGACGAAAAAATCAACGACATTCGTGTGACGTCAAAATTCCTGGATAACAAAGACGCGTTGGCTGACGACAGCACCGCCGAGGATGACAACCAAACCGGACTTGGGGGCATGGCGGACGGAGGCTCCAAACGTGGCTCCAAAGCCCAGAATAACATTCCGGAAATCCTGCCTACCTACCAGCGCGAACTGGTACGACGTCGCATCAAGCACCACGCTAACGTCACACTCATCGCACTAAAAGGGAACGCCAGACCCAACCCTCCGCTGCCGGGTCTCAAGGATTACGCCGAACAAGGGACCAAGGAGGCTGAGCTGATCAAAAACCTCGTCACCGACATTGAAACCCTCATGGCCCAAGCCAACGTCAAAGCACCTGAGCCCGAAGAGGAAGAGGAAGACGATGACGATGACGATCGAAACAGTAGCAAAAAAGACGAAAAAGAGGTCCGCACCGAATCGCTTGCTGATGAACTCAAAGTGGCTTTAGCAAGAGCTTCCGACAAACTGCAGGCTACGGTCGATGAGTACGCCCCCCCAGAGGCCGGTGCTGACGGCGCCGCAGCAGCGGCGGCAGGCGAATCCTCCGCCGGGCAGTAGACACTTGCGAACACTCGATACTTTGCTCAACGGGACGCCTCTGGCGTCCCGTTTTTTAGTGCCAAAAGAACGAATTTCAGGTCCCTAGAAGGGGAAACCCCATCAATCGTTAGAGTGGCGGGGGCAAATTTGACCTATTGGCGGAAATATCCCCTAAAGTGTGGAAAATTTCTTGACATTGCATACTCTAAGGAAATAATAGCCTCAGTCGCGGTTTGAAACGGCATACCCATGTCATGGAGGAAGGCCGCGATCTATATGGAACCGCTTGCAGGCCGGTAAGGATGCCGAGGCCCCAATCACGAATCGATTATCTTTGCAACGGTTAACTGTTCGTTCCCACTGCGAAATCTGTTCGCGCACAGACTTTCCCAAGGTACCGCAATGTCCGATAAAAACGAAAAAATAACTAACGTATTCGAAGCCATCCTGAAGTACGGTCACGACGAAGACTTCGTCCCCTGCGACGATGATTACTTTACCTCGACTGATGCACCGGCGGGCTCGGAAGACAAAATTGAGACCCTACGAAGCCGCGTTGAACGTGGACAACCTTTGTGGCACTACGAAGACCGAGAAGATTATTCTGGCTTGACGGGCGCTGTCCGTCCACGCGAGTAGTTACACTCGTCATCTTAAAGATATGCAATGCCGGTCCTTTTGGGGCCGGCATTTTTTATGCGCGGTTCACGGCAAGCACCAACCACTTACAGATCAACCGCACGAACCATCATTCCTCGGCAGGCCGGGGCACCACACGACAATGGACTGAAGCAAAGACTGCGCCGCGCCGCCGAAGACCGAGCAACCACACGCGGTACAACAAAAAGTAAGGCACTAGTCAGCTATTTGCCATCCGGCTTGGTCAACGTCGATGGTCCAAGCGAAAGGACTGCCAGTGAACCCCGGTGATAACCATGTCATCTTGGCGATGATCTCGCCGGTCTGCTGATTAACAAACCGGCTTATGTCGCCCGTGGCGGAATACTTGACCACCAGATCGGTATTGGTCGCCGTCGTCACATCCACGATTTCCCACTTGCGGTTATCCACATCAAACAAACGCAACTGCTGAATCACATCACCTGAGGGACCTCCCACCATCGATGCTTCGTAGCGAAAACCGACAAAACCGGGGTCCGTAACCGTTGTCTCTGCGACGACGATCATGTCAATCTTTTGTTTGGCAAAATTACTGGTGGGAGAAGGGGTCAGTGAGTAATAGGTATCATCACTGTCCGTGGTGTCGCCGAGGCTACCAGCTATCCCCAGACCATCCAGCAACTTGCGACCCAAGGCTGCGATCATCGGAACGCTTTGGGTTGAACCACGCCAAGCAATGCCGAAATCCATATCCATGTCACTGTTAACGCGGAAATGGTAGGTCCCTGGCATTAAATTTTTCAGGTAGATGTGTTCGATGTTGTCGACTTCGCTGTCGCTAAAATCGACCACTTGAGATTCAAATCCATTGTCGGAATCCGACAGCGTCAAATTCATATCTGCCAAGGATTGCACGGCCAAAAAACTGCCTGAGGGATCGGCGTCGGTGATCGCCATATTCCACGTAAGGAGGATCGAAAGTTCATCGATCAGGGTATTCTCGGGAACCACTAATTCGTAAAAACGGTCAGATCCCGCGATGATTTCGGGCTCATAGTCCCAACCGTTTAGGGCCACCGAGGAAACAGGAACCCCCGTTTGGCCGTCAAATTCTCCTCCAGCTTGTATGTAATAACTGTTGTAGACATTCAACTCACCCGCACCGAACCGTAAATCAAGCGGTTGGGTAGGAGTCCTCGACCAAGCATCAAATTCATCTTTGGTCGCGCCGGCCAATAGAATCGCCTTCATCGTTTCCGAGCGGACCGCATCGGTTCCCGCACCCGCCTCATGCAACAGAGCGGCAGCGCTGGCCACCATGGGCGTAGAAAAACTTGTGACACTAGACGGAGCCACAATTTCTGGCTTGATCCGTCCATCACCGTACAGATAGGTCGGGGCGGTCTCACTGGCAGCATGCGTGCCATCGGTGACCCCCACGGTGATGCAATTGTACCCATGCACCCACAGCGCGGGTAACTGTCCTCCCGTACTGTTAGACGAACCCACCAAAGTTGTCATTTCCGTTTGGTTAATCGAGAAATCCAATCGTTCCAACAGATCAACTGCTACAGCCTCGGTAAAACTGCCCCCCAAGGTCGCAATGTAACTATGGTTAGAAGCCGCGTAGGGCTGCAAGTTCGGATCCGATCCGGTGGCATAACCCATCCCAAAATTTATCCAATCATTGGCTTCAAAAGCAGTCACAGGTTTCAATGGATCGTCACCAACTTCTGGTGCGATACTGCCAACACTACCGTAAAAATTAGTGCTCATCGAATTAGAGTGACTATTGGTAGCTGAGGGCCCGGAGCCATAAACAAAAGTCTTACTGCCAAAATTACTGGAAGTAACATTCGGCAGGTAATCGCCACCGCCATTGGCCACTTCGGCGAACATCACCGAAACGCCGAGACCGGTTTCCAGGCCAGAGCCAAACTCACTGGACAACTGGGTAAACCCCACATCCGTTTTCCATTGCTGGGCATCGAGATGACAGTTCGCGAGAGAGAAAGCTAAAACGACTAATAGCAAATCGCGGTAATGAATAGACATCGCACGGCCCCAGATTCTTCAAGCGTATAGTGAGCGATCGATAAAACACTGCTTTATGTATTATCATACGCTAATGCAACGCGCTGCCGAATTCAACCTAAATTAGGCTTCCGCGGGACCGAGAACGCGTCCTGACTGGGGGTCAGTGTCAAATCGCTTGAAGTCTTAGAAACCGTTAATCCATCTCATCGGTCAAAGCGATGAATTCTGGGTCGGATTGGTATTTGCGAAAATCTTCGTTTTTGAGGAAACGATCGGAGTAATTTCGGTCACGTTCGATAGCACGCGCGAGATATTCCAGGCAAAGCTCACGCATATCTTTGATGCAGTAGATACTGGCCATATTCCAAAAAATGGCAGGGGAGTCGATCCCCAACTCGATCGCCCGGTCGGTATAGAACAACGCCTGATCTAATTCCTCGGTGTGACAGTAGAAAGCACCCAGATTTTGGCAAATCGCCGCGTTCTCTGGATGAAAGTGAATTGCCTCCTCCAAAATTTCAATCGCTTTTTCGAGACTTCCAATTTCCGCCAACAACACGGCGAGGTTTATCGCCACATCTTCGCACTGGGGATTCAACTCCAGAGATTTTTGCAGAGCATCTAACGCGGGTTGATATTCTCCTGCCTTCAGGTGCAACAGGCCTTTATTGGCCCACACCGAGAATATGTCAGGATGGGTCTGAATGGTTTGATCAAATACTGCCAGCGCCTCTTTGGTCCGCCCGCAGTCAGAGAGCAGCTTTCCCAACTTGGCTCGTGCATCTGCCCGCTCGGGTTGTCGTAAAACGGCCTTTTCCAGCGCGGCCACCGCACCTTCAAGATCCCCCCCTTCCTCCCAAGAAAGCGCTGTCGCAATCAAGCCCTCCACATAAATCGGGCTGTCGGCAGGGATCCGACTCAGTTCGCGTCTCGCATCACGCTGCTGGCCTTGTTGGATCAGAAAAACGCCGAGGTTATATCGAGCATGAGTTGCAAAGGGACAGCATCTTAGCCCACGTCGCGTCAACTCTACCGCTTCATCGGGTTGCGTAACTATCGCCGCCAAATCGAAATAGGCCGTCGCACACTCATTGTCTTGTTCAATAACCTCGCGATACCGTTGGGCTGCATCCTCGGTGCGGTCTATATCACAATAAGCAATGGCCAAGTACAGCTTGGCGTTAACATCATCGGGAAAAAGCTCCATGTGCTTTTCCAAATCCTGAATGCCCTGTTGGGTGTTTTGGCTGACGTGGTTCACGGCCTCAAGGAATGAGCTATTACATTTTGTGAATGCATCGGTGACTTTGCCCTGACCATCACCTGGTAACCCTGCGAACCAACCTGCAAAGAAACCCTCCACATATTCGCTGGTAATGCTTTCTCCAACAAATAGTGGGACCACCTCGGTGACCAAGCGTCTCTGGAAATCGCTACAGGGATTATTGCGGATCATTCGCTGCAACAACAAATAACCTTGCTCCATTTCTCCCGTATAGATCAGGCACATCGCCTTCCAGAGTTTGGCGTCGGGATCGTCGGGGGCAAGTTCTTCGGCCCGCAGCGCTTCCAACAACGCCTCTTCGTATTTTTCAAAACGTACGAAGTATTCCACGACCGCCAAACGCAACTCCACATCTTCAGGATGCTCGGTAACGAGTGCGATTAGCTCATCAAAGGGTAGTTTTGCATAGTAAGACATCAAGCCATCTCGTTCGCCGGTTTCAAGGCGTAACATCGAGCGGAGTTAGGCGGTTCAATAAAAACCGTAGTGCGCAAAACACGCCTTGGCTTGGAATCACGAGCATTACCAACTCGAAGGCACCAAGGAAACTGAAAAGAGTGAGGGGTTATTCCGATCCCAACGGTTTTGGGGAATGACCGTTAAGCTGCCACCCTCTGGGCAGGAAGACGCGGTGTAATTCAGCTCGCAGAAGCGTCTGCGAAATAACCAGAGCAAAGCCTCACTCCGCTAAGCCGACTTACCACCTAATCCGCTGACATCGCCTCTTCGATGACTTCCTCTTCGACAAAGATGGGCAGGGGCGGCTCGCAGGTCATGGCCACCGCGATCGCGTCCGAAGGCCGAGCATCAATTCGAATCACTTCCCCATTCAATTTGATGCGCAGATCGGCAAAATAGGTGTGTTCCCGCAACTCGCGAATGATAACGCTATCGAGCTGCCCTCCCATTTGCTCCACCGCATTGACCAACAAGTCATGGGTTAATGGGCGGGGGCGGGGGATATCTTTGACCCTGCGGTCGATACTCGTGGCCTCAAAAATCCCAATCACAATGGGGAATTGTCGATCGCCATCCACTTCGCGCAAAAAGACAAACTGATTTTCGTTAATTTCGCTGATGATGATTCGCGCCAAGCGCATTTCAATCGGCATGATGACATCCTGCTGGTCGTTTCCTGTTGAGCCTGTCAAGATTATAGGATATCGCGAGGTGACAACAAACTTGTGATCGTTATGATCGTTAAAATATTCGGGAAATGATACGGGCTGCCAAACGAAGCTCGCCCGCCCCCAAACGTAAAGACCCCAGAACCTAGAGTAAGGGAAACATCCGATGAAAGTAGGGATCGCCGGTATCGGTTTTATGGGCTGGATTCACTGGCTAGCGTGGCAAAAAGTACCTGGCGTCGAAATTGCCGCCATTTGCAGCCGCGATCCGTTGAAACGTTCAGGGGACTGGACAGGCATCAAAGGCAATTTCGGCCCACCGGGAGAACAAGTCGATCTTACGGGAATCGCTTGCTACGAGCATGTCGACGCGATGCTCGCTGACGAGACCCTCGATCTTATCGACGTGTGCCTACCACCCAGCTTGCACTCCCAAGCCGCCGTCGCGGCACTTCAGGCAGGTAAACACGTGCTTTGCGAAAAACCGATGGCCCTAACGACTGCCAGCTGCGATGAAATGTTAGCTGCCGCCAAGTCTTCACAGGGTCGCCTTTTAGTTGGACATGTTTTGCCCTTCTTCCCCGAATACGCATTTGTGGCGGAACTGGCTCAACAAGAAACCTACGGGGCCTTGCTGGGCGGCGAGTTCAAGCGGACGGTTTCCGATCCCACCTGGGTGGAGGGCTTCTTCGATTCCACCGTAGCCGGCGGACCACTGATCGATTTACATGTCCATGACGCGCATTTTATCCGCGCGCTATTCGGCATGCCGCGTGGGGTCACCAGCAAAGGTCGCTGGCGCGGAGATACGGTTGAATACTGTGC
>JAAEPL010000489.1 GCA_024232675.1 Planctomycetaceae bacterium | reverse complement strand
GCTCCACGTAGCGCCTCAACAGCGCGACGACGGACCATCGGCTTTTCCTCTTTGTTCATTACAATTTCAAACCAACGCTCCACCACTTGGGGTTCGGCCGCCATTAATGCAGCACCCAATCCAATAGCCCAAATTCGAATCGCTTCGTCCTGCTCATCTAGGATCGGCAAAAGTGATTTCCAGCATTCGGGATGCTCCTTCAAATGCGATTGTAAGCGTCCAACGTACTTAAACTCGCTACATCGGTACGGAAGAATTTGTAACCGCGTTGCTCTTATAATGGCCGGCGCCGCTGGCACCCCGTATTCCTCCAACGCATCAAACACACGCATTTTGAATTGATTCTCAGCCCGTGCTTGATCGTCATGGCCATCGACAGCCGATAAGCTCTCCGCCAACTTCCGGACAACGGCTGGCTTAGCCATACTCTGCAATTCTGCAAGAGCTTGTTCGCGGGTCTCTGGTGCGTCCATCCCCGCCTCTAGCTCTCGAAACTTTTGCAAGAGTTCTACTAAGCCTGGTTCGATCGGATCTGTTTTTGGAAGAACGGTATTCTGCGACTCAACAATCTCCTGACCGTTGACAGACCCCACTCCTACGAATCCTCCCATCGCCAAACAGCTAGTGAGCAATAAAGGAAATGCACTTTTTCGAATTTGATGATTGATGGCGTTAAGCATCATGACAGCCTCTCTCTTTCGATTATTTTCAACTCCATGGATTGCCAAGCATTATTTAAAGAGCTGACAAACCAACCTTTGCTACAACATATTACGCAAGCCACAGCGTTTGACTTGTAACACCTCTGTAACGAGAGAAGAGCTCGCAAAAGAGAAGCGACCTTGGCCAGGTTTAAGTGCCCAAGGTCGCTTTTCTAAGATTCGCCAGCTTCGAAGAACCAACTAGCGAACGTTGCGGAATTTCTGCAACTGTTCGAACTCCTGCTTTTGTTGATTCAGCGAACTTGGCAGCGAGACAACGAATTTACGGTCGTATTCAACCGTGTAGGAATACTCGACTGTGTAAGCTTCATTAACCGAGGCGTTTGCCGGAACGGAGACTTCCCAGCGCAATATCCCCTCGGGCTTTTCCACGCGTTGATATAGCTTGTCATCCGAGAGGTTGGCTGAAAAATCGTTTTGCGTAATGCGAATATTGGCATTGTTTAGAGATGTCGGAATCCGATCAATGACACGAATATCAACCGCTTCGTTCTTGAAGTTCTCGACTACTAGGCGATATTCAAAATTCAATTCGCGGTTCCCACCATTGATGCCGTCTTTCTTTTCAACCAGTTCACGACGAGTTCTTAACTGGGGGTCAGCACCGAATCCCACGACAAAGGTTTGGCCGCGGGCCACGGTTGGAATCTCTCCTCGGCCGACAAACTTGTCTTCGAGGTAAACCGAGATGGGGCCGGCCAAAAGATCTTCCGTGCTATTATTTGTTACTTCCGCTTCCCGATAAACGTAACTGCTCAACACCGGGGTCGCGACGTGATAAAACTGGGAAGGTAAATCTGTGGATACGATTCTCACCATTTGTCGGCTACTTCGACTGGTCAGAGTGACCGTGCTGTCTAATTGATAAATCAGACTCGGTTGCTGGGTCATGGAACCCAGTTCCGTTCGCAAGTTATCCACCGCATTGGTGTCCCCCACCAACTCGACGCAAGCCCATTGATCGGCGGCTTCGTTAATCGACCAGCTGGAATCATTAAAACCTCTCAGGTTCGTAGCATAACGATTACCTTGCAGAGCGGCTTGCTGCTTGGAAACGATTTCACCGATTTGCATTTTAGTGGCGTTTTGGAAATCGGTCTGGCCCTCATTGCTGGCAACCAGCGTGACGCGCAACGGTGCGAGACCTGGTCCTGCGGCACTCAAAGCTGGCGATGCGGTGGACAATGTCAGCGAGACGTCGGCCCAGTCTTCACCGCTCATCTGATAGATTAAACCGTTGTAATCCAGCCTTGCGTCGGCCATATCATTGCTGGATCGCACGGTATAGGTCGGTGACCACCCACAGTTATTTACCAAGTAATTCAAGCGAACGGCCTGCGGGGAATCGTCGACTTTGGTGACATACAGCACCGCTTCGCGGACCGTCTTGGTGGCGCCGTTGGTAATTTCCCCCAATTGCCTCTGCAACAACTCCAATTGCTGATTCAGGTCTCGCTGCTCTTTAGCCAACTCGATCTGTTGGGGAGCAATCAATTCCCTTTGCTCAAATAGAAAAATCGTCATTCGTTCCAAATCCGTCGCCTCCAATGAAAGGTCGGCAGGGTCGGCGGGCGTGACAGTTTTTTCCAACTGATTTAGGTAGCGGACTCGGGCGTTTGCGATTTCTGATTTCTTTTGATTGAGCTGAATCTTATCCTGGAGTGCAATCATTTGTTGCTGAAGTTCACGCACTTCTTGACGAGGTGATTCTCCCACGGCACGGGTCCGAAACTGCACCGCTCGGACCTCTATCCCGGTTGACCCTTCCGCAAAAAGGCTGTCTGCCACGATATTTTCCGGCAAATCTCCGATGACGACCTCGCTGTTTCCGCTGCTCTCCTGAATGTCGATCGTGCGGGTTACCATGGCTTGGTCACGATACAGTGTCACATGCGAAACGCTCCCGTTTTGGTTCTGGATTGCAGCACCCGCGGTGGTCTCAATTCCAAGGAAACAGGATGTCAGCATGACGCTGCAAAGTAGAAGATTGGAAAGAAGCATTGGATTCTCCTGGTTTCAATTCTTTTCTTTTCGAACTCAAACCAATCCTATTCGAATCCACACGTTAGTTTGGTAACAAGTTTGTAAGCGACCGTACCTGCAGCCCGCCTGGCCTTACAACGAATTGCGTTAGCACCGGCACAGATGATGAAAGCTCCGCACATCATGCCAAGATTAGTTAGGGCGGTTGTTACAAATGCAAACTGCCGCTGAAAGAAGGAAACGAATTTGGGGACCGCCACACGTACATGCTCACCTTGGTCAACAATCGTTTTCTGCAGATTGAGAAGCCGGTTAGACTCCGTTGACTTATCTGCATCAGCAGGAAATGTGCCCAATTCGTTATAGGCTATTTTCGATTTGTTGTACCAAATATTGACACTGCAACCGGGCGTGGAATGAAAACGCGGGTACTGCCGGTCGTCACGTTTATACGTTCCAGATATTCCAGAGCGATCGCCGATAAGCCTCGATCACAGCACGCCGAAAATCCACCCCTCACGTTGAGCCATCCTCCGCGCTGCCTGATCCAAGGGAGGCTGAAAGTAATCTGCTAAACGCTTTCTCCTTTGCATTTCCTTAAGCCATCGGCAAACCG
>JAAEPL010000488.1 GCA_024232675.1 Planctomycetaceae bacterium | reverse complement strand
GCTGCGAGTCGGCTCCTAGGGGCACGCTTTGTGGCAGGCATGTTGAGCGAAAAATAACGCCGACAGATCTGCGTTAGACAAATCATTCTGGCTAACGCGCATTTCCATTTTATGACTACGTTCTGGGGTTACGAATCTATTCGGGCAATCTATGAAAGCTTTCATTTTTTCGAGCTTGATCGGGCTCACCATTTGTTTCTCGATTAATGCTCAAGAGCAGCAGCCAGTCTCCTCTCTCTCTCAGACCGTGAGTTCATTACGAGCTAGGCCCCTGTCTACCGCCATCGTTTCGGCAGAACAGCCGCGGCATGCGACGGAGGAAAAGGCGACTGGACCTCTATTGGGACATGTTGATGCGGAGCAAGCACTGGTCTGGTACCGACCCGTTGAAGCGGGGGATTACACGCTGTTGGTAAAGAAAAAGGAGCAAGCCGAAGATGCGTTGTGGTCGTATCGTTCGACAGTAAAAGCTGAGAAAGAGGATGACCTGTGTATCACTTGGCGTGTGCCCGATTTAGCGCCCAATACAGTTTACCAATATCAGATTCGGCAAGGCGGTGCCGAAGGCCCATTGCTGGCGGACGGACCCGACTATCATTTTCGGACGCCCCCACTAAATCAAACGCCTCGAGAAGTTACGTTGGCGTTTGGCTCGTGCGCTTCCAGTACGAAGTTTTTCGAAATATGGGAACAGATTGATCGGCAACAGATAGAAGGCTTGGTATTGCTGGGCGACACGCCCTACATTGACTCTTCCGATGTGCTGGTGAATCGGAATCGCCACCGCGAATTTCTGCAAATACCAACTTTAGCAGCGATGGGAAAAGCAACCCCGATATGGGGTACCTGGGATGACCACGATTTTGGCGGCAATGATACCGACGGGACGGTCAAGGACAAACAAATCATCCGTAAGGTGTTTACGGAGTATCGCGCTCACGATCAATTTGGAAACGATCAGCAGGGTATTTACACTCGTTTTCGCCGCGGGCCCGTGGAGGTTTTCTTGTTGGACGCACGTTACTTCGCGCAGACCGAACCATCTCCTGTGGACGCTGGAAAAAAAACCTGTCTTGGCCAACGCCAGTGGAAGTGGTTGTTGGAGGGACTAACCCAGTCCACAGCGCCGTTCAAAATTATCGCCAGTGGGCAGATTTGGGATGACAAAACCAACGGGGAAAAAGATGACTGGCACACTTACGCACATGAACGCGAAGCGCTGTTGGATTTTATCGAAAAAAATGAAGTCGGTGGTGTGATTTTAATGGGCGGCGATATTCACGCCTCGAGAGCGTTGCGTTATGACGAGCGAGTCGGCTACCCGCTCTGGCAGTTCATCGTTTCACCGATGCATGACAGCACGATTCCCAGCTTGAATGTGCCGCATCCCAATCTGATTTGGGGGGCACCCGTCCCCAATGTGTTTTTACGGATCGTCGCTGATAATCGCAGTGAGCCAGCGACATTGGTCGCCACTTGGTTGAAAATGGATGGGCAGCCGATTTACGAAGTACGCCTGACATCGCCTGCGGATGGGCAGGAAAAGCCCTAATTAGCTTGCCTGTGATTCATAAACTGGCGTTTGGCGACAGACGCGAGAGTCGGTTGCTCATTAGTTTCTGCGCAGGAAATGCCGGCGTTAGCGACGCTTTACGTCTTTTCAGGGGTTTTGTCGGTTGCGGATTCGTGAACAAATTTCCCTTCCATTGAAGGCACAATCCTTTACCCCTAGAATCCCCTCACGACCATTCATGACGAGGCCCTCCAACCCGGTGAAATTTTCATGCCGCGAACGTTTGTAAATCAGTTATCTCATGGCGAGAGTATCGACGAGGTTTTTCTTGCTGCCGACAAGCAACTTCGCCCCAATCGCGAAGGGAAACTCTATCTCCAGGTCCGTCTTAGCGATAAGTCTGGTTCCGTTACAGCAATGATGTGGAACGCTAACCAAGATCATTTTGATAGTTTTGATAACGGTGACTTTGTTCGCGTGGAAGGTAAGTCCCAATTGTACAACGGCGGCATGCAGGTCATTGCTCGGGGCGTAAAAAAAGTCGGTCAAGATAACGTGGAAGAGGATGACTTTATCACGCTCTCGGAAGCTGGCGTTAACAAACTGGCAGATAAACTGCGAGAGAGTTTGCTGAGCGGGTTGCGGAATGTGCACATGCGACGTTTGGCTGAACAATTCCTAAATGATGCGAAATTTATGGAAGCCTTCAAACGGGCTCCGGCGGGAGTGAAGAATCACCACGCTTATCACGGTGGCTTAATGGAACACACCGTCTCAGTTCTGGAGTTGGCTGATTTTGTCGGCGATAAATACGATCGACTCGACAAAGACATGCTTCTGATGGGTGCGTTCCTGCATGATTCGGGGAAAATTCACGAGCTTGCATACGAGAAGGATCTTAGCTACCGCGATTCGGGCCAATTGATCGGCCACATGGTGATGGGTGTGGAAATGCTACAAGAAAAAATCAATGCGGTGGAAGCAGAGACCGGCGAGGCCTTTCCATCTGCGTTGTCGACTCATCTAAAACACTTAATTCTTTCCCATCACGGGAAATTGGAATTCGGTTCGCCGGTGTTGCCGATGACGATCGAAGCAGTGGCTCTCACGCAGATTGATAATTTGGATGCTCGCCTGCACAACTTCTTCAACGTCATCGACGAAGACGCTAATCCATCGAGCAGTTGGACAACCTACCAACCCTCGTTAGGCCGAAAAATCTTCAAAGGCTAACCTCACATGAGCAACGGCTGATTGACGATTTGTCGGTGTCTGGCGCAGCAAAACGCCATCTGGTAGCTGCCAGCAATGGCTAGCATTCGGGAAAGCTGACCTAATCGGCATGCTTTGTACTGGGTGCAAAATCTTGTGGCGATCTCGTGGTTTCGTTCATTGACCGTCGATGACTGGCAGATACTATTCCGCCGCGGGCAGGAAATGAAACCTGCCTAAGCCTCTTTTGCTTTCGTGAACCAATTCGTTTCCGGCTGCGTAAGAGTAAAGAATCGAGTGCACTCCAGGACGGAGTTCCCAGTTGGCCTAGCCGCTTTTTAAGGTAGGGCGAACCCATGTCATGAAGACACCAAAGCGTTTAGCTGTTTTCAGTCGACTTGGTCCGGAGCGTCCGTATGAAATTTCTCTCCCATCTTCGCCAGCAGTTCTCAATCTGGTTTGTAATTCTGGTCATAGTCACGATCCCGGTAATAGTCTTTGGCGACGAGGGTTGTGTCAGTTTTGATGTGCCAGCCACGCTCGCTTCCTGCGACGTTTCCACCGATGAATCGCTCGTCAACAATCAGCGTTTAGTCGAGATCGTTTTTCCGGTGACCACGATGGTCGGCTGTCGTAGCGATCAACGCGTACTGGAGATGATGATTCAGGTACGCGGCTTGGGAGCTGGATTGCAAGTCGTTGATTATGGTCCGCGAACTCAGCTTTATTCGGAAGTCGAAGGCTCCGTTGAGGTTGAGAATCGGCAGGACCGTAATTCGCAAATTGGTCTCAACGCCAGTGGCAACGCTGCTAAATTGGTGAATATCGATGCGAAAGCGAATCTTGGATCCTCTCAGGGTTCGACCCAGCGATACCAGCAGATTCCCGCTCAGAAACTTTTGTTAGCCAGTGGCACCATCAGTCGAGGAAGCGGTGCCTATTTCAAGTTTCGGCATACGCCTCAGACGACGTTGGAGGGAGGGCACGAAATCGCTTTGACCTTGCGTGTTCCCAAGCATTGGAGGGGTGGCATGTTGCGGGTGGATTGCGTGGCCACAGGTAAAGAAAAAAACATTTGGGGTGAAACTGATTTCCGCGCCGGGCATGGTTCCTTCGTTGTGGCGACTTGGCTGCAAGGAGATTTTGAGGCCCAACAAATGGTGCAGCGATATAGTCAGCTTGAGTCGCGTCTTCAAAGTTGGAGTGAAACACGGCAGCCTCAGTCCACCAGTCGCCGCAATCAAGGATTGCTGGCAGGCTGGGTGGGAAGTAATCACCAAGCGGTAGTCTCCGATGACTGGGTCAAGCGGATCGCCTTGCTTGATAGTCGCAGTATCGAAGCCAAGGTAAAACCCCGTCTTCCCAAAGCGTTGCAATTGACGGCAGACCAGTTTTTGGCGTCTCGTCGCAGTGTTTTACAGCTTGCCCGCTGAGCGTTGTTGCCCCCATTACAGGTCAGCACACCGCGATGGCCGGACGCTTACAGCGTCTTGAGATACTCAAGCAGGGCTCTCTTTTCCGATTCACCCAGGCCGTTGGGATATTCATGGCCCGCTGCACTTTTGCCACGAACGCTCGTGTCAAAATACTCTCGCCGAATATCACCCCGCAGTTTTGACGGAAGCCGATCGAGCGCCTCGATCGCGAGGCCTACTTTCTCTTCGTCATAGGCATCATTGTCGGGCCGTCGCCAGATACTAGGTCTTTCTTCTGGATGCAGAAGGTGCCATAGCGTAGGCACGCTGCCGTTATGTAGGTAGGGAGCGGAAGCCCACACGCCGTCCAGCGGAGGTGCTTGGTAACCTTGGGGGTCGTAAACCGTTTCGTCTTTCCCGTAATCCGCATACCAGCTTTCGTCGTAACCTTGACGATGCTTGACGGACAGGGCTTTTAAACGAATGGGATCAGTTCCGATTTCTTCAAGGGGAATGATCCGCGCCGGATAGTCCATCTCAGCTCCGTAACTTCCGTGGCACTCCGCACAATTATTTTCAAAAACCTTCTGACCTTTCTTGGCCAGTGGCCGGTCGATTTCGAAAGGGTACTTGGGGGCTTTTAGGGATTCGATGTAGGCAAAGATCTTTTTGAACTCGTCTTCCCAACCAATCATCTTCTCTCCGCTATTCCTCTGGTCCATGACGAAAGGGATCAGCGCCCGGTGGCTTTTCTCCACGAACCCGTCAATGTACAAACGCTCGCGTTTTTTTACATTCCACCATGGAGGTGCATCCATATCGTGATGAATCAGTACGGGCGGAAAGCGAAATGGACGCAAATTTAGGTCCTTATCACGGTAAGACATTAACGCGATGCCAAAAATGACGGCGTTGCTTGTACCGACCGTGGAACCCATAGGAACGATCATCGAGCCTCGCTCCATCGGGCCAAGCGGCAGGTCCAACCGCTTCTTGGTGCGACGAAGATCTGCGTAAAGAGTCTCCAGCGCCAGTTGGGCGTTCGGCAACCCTTCGTAAGGCACGCCGGCCGCTTTACCACCGTGGCAGGCAAAACAATTCATCGACCACCATCCCTCATTGTCGACGACATACTGGAGCGGTTTCTCGGGAGCATCCTGTCGTCCACTGAGTCCAAATCGATCGAAGGCCATTTTTCGACGTTCTGCCGCAGACGCCTGCTCGGCTTGGCTTCTCAATGGTTCAGGCCAATCTTTCCACAATTCATCAAAGGTGGACTGGTGGAAATCTCGGGGAAGGAACGCGTAGTCCAGCAGCAAATCTCGGCCTTCTTGAACCACGTTCTCTTGGGCCATGCATACCGCCAAGGGCCAAATCCCCGACAGGCCGACGATAATGAGCAAGCTCGCAATCTG
>JAAEPL010000487.1 GCA_024232675.1 Planctomycetaceae bacterium | reverse complement strand
CGTTTGGACTTAATCAAAGAGTTTGAGGATCGCCAAGATCGCATCGCAATCTACTTTGAACAATTCAATTCGTTGATGGATGAGCGGAACTTTGATGGTGCTCTCGCTGTGATCAACGAAGCAGCCAGTATTGCACCGAATTTACCTGCGACAGCAGCCGCCGAAGAATATTCCATCCTCAGAGTCAACTGGGATAAGTACTGGGAAATTCGTGAACTGAAAAATCGTAACTTCCTCGACACCATGTATGAAGTCGAAAAATCGGCGATCGCTTTCCCCGGCAACCCACCCTTGGTATTCCCGGATGCCGACGAATGGCTGGCGAAGGTAGAGCGACGTAAGAAGTGGCAAAACATGGCCTTTTACGAGAATAAGCGTGACCAAGTAATTCTGGACGCACTCAGTAAAGATGCTCGATTCGATTTCTTCGAGACTCGATTCGAAGACGTGCTCGCTGAACTCACGGATGATTACAATGTTCAAGTCGTGCTCGATGAGTCCGCTGCAGATAACAACCTTGATGAGGAAACGTTGATTACTCGGAAGCTGGAGAATATCTCACTCCGTTCGGCTCTGAGAATTATCCTCGGCCCTTACCAATGCACCTATGTCATCAAAGATGAAGTCTTGAAGATTGTTTCATCGGACGCAGCCTTGGATGTTGAGAATATGCCGATCGTGATTTACAACGTCGGCGACTTGGTAGCACCGAAAAATGCTGGCGGCGGCGGCTTCGGCGGCGGTATGGGCGGCGGCGGCATGGGCGGCGGCGGCATGGGCGGCGGTCGCGGTGGCGGCGGTGGCCCTGGTATCGGTGGCGGTGGCGGCGGTGGCGTGTTCTGCGTCAACGAAGAATTGGAACTGGGTTCGAAAAAGACTCAGGAAACCAAGCCCACCGTTTTGACCGTAACTCCACAAGAAGGTCAATCGGCCAAGCAAGCTTGGAGCGAGTATTTCGCCAACCACCACGCACGACCTGCAGATGTTCGTGAAACGGTTCGGGAATTGATGGAACAGAAAAAGCCTGACGAAGTGGTCGCTGTTATCGAAGGCTGCATGAGAAATAAGCAACAACAGGAATGGATGTACCAAGCCATTATCTATGCGATGCAAATTTCGGATGCACCCAAAGAGCAAGTCGAGCGAACGGTGATGTCGGCAGTCGATTTCAGTGACAATCCTGAGGATTTATTGCAAGCCGCTTACTTCATGACCCGCAATGGCATGGAGCAGCGAGCCTTGAGTCTGCTGAAGTCAATTTCAGAGCAACATCCATCGCGTCACGAACCTTACGCAGTTGCCATGCGGGCAGCCAAATCCATCAACGATTTGGAAGGCCTCAAGTGGGCTACAGTGGGAATTTTATCTCAAGAGTGGCCAGATTACCCCGAAGAGTTGAGAGCAGCTTTCTTGACCGCACAGACGATCAAGATGGACCTCAAGCGGGAAGGTAAATTGGATGAACTGAAAGAATTCGAAGCTCAGATCTCTCAAGCGTTACAGCGTGATTGCGTTGTTAAAGTAACTTGGTCTGGCGAAGCAGACTTGGATTTATACGTCGAAGAACCCGGTGGCACGATCTGTTCTAGAGAACAAGAACGCACCATTTGTGGCGGTATCATGATGGGCGACAAAGCCTCTCGACCCGATGAATCGGG
>JAAEPL010000486.1 GCA_024232675.1 Planctomycetaceae bacterium | reverse complement strand
GGTGCGGGGACAACGGCGCTGGTCGCCAAACAATTAGAACGTCATTTTCTGGGTGTGGATTGCTCTGCCGAATACTGCGGGATCGCCGAGCGTCGCTTGGAAGACCACCTATGCCCGACGACAGGGTAGCGCGAACCATGCCAAAAAACAACTCGGTGATGTTTGATTGTGTGGGAACCACCGAGCTCTAATCTTGCGTATCCGTCGCAGCTGCCACCACCGCTTGTTTACGTGCCGGTAAAAGAACGGCCAGAACACACAATAGCGTCATCAAAATAACCGGCCAATCTCCTACGGTAGCGTACAGCGATGGAGAGGTTTTCAGTTCCAATGTTCGGTCAAGAACCTCGGAGTTTCGACGCGGCCCCATCGATATTATTTCGCCGCTGCTTTGAATCATTGCCGAAAGGCCGGTATTCGCAGCGACGAACAGCGGCTTGCGATTTTCGACCGCGCGGATCACATTGCATGCCAGGTGCTGATCCAATGCCGTTTGACCATAAAACCAACCGTCGTCGGTAATGTTTACGAGGAAATCCGGTTCTTTTCCCGACGAGCGTAAATAGGCAACCGACTCCCGGACATGGTGCGTGCTAGCGCTCTCAAAACAGACTATTGGCATCGCAATGTTCCCGTTGATATTGAAAGCAACTGGTTGGGTTCCCCGATCGATGCCGTTGCCTACGGGAGTAATTTTCCCAAGGAGCGGAAACCACTTCGAAAACGGAACAAACTCACCAAAGGGTACCAATTCCATTTTGTGGTAGGCACCTAAAACTTTGCCCTTCTCACCCACCAACAGAGCCGAATTATATTGTTTATCTTTTTCCGGATCGAACGTAGTGGCCCCTACGATCATCAGGGGAAGAGCGGAGTCTTCCTGATTGAACCTAGCCTCTTCGCCCGCGTACAGCATCGAGTGAAATGTCCGAAAATTTTCGCGGATCGACGCATCGTCCTCGTCTCCACCCGGCAAAACGTAAGGTACCGGGTATTTACCTTCCGGCCAAACGAAGAGCTCAGGAGCGGGTCCCGCCTGCTCCTGCATCCACTCCTTTTGCAGATTGAGGTACTCGCGAAATAACTGCTGACCGTATTCTCGCATCTCAGCCTCTGTCGCTGGAAATCGCGTGTCTATATTGCCTTGCACGATTGCTACATGCATTTCGCTTCCAGTCGCCTGCTCTATCGAATCCAATTTGAAGAACCCGTACCCGAGCACAAAGGCCAACACCAACCCACTGACCGCTAGACCACCTAGGCGTTGTCCGCATAGCGCGACGCATACCCCCGCAGCAAACAGAGTCATGAGAAATGTCAAACCATACGCGCCGAACAGGTCACAGACCTGCAACAGCAACGGTACTTCATATTGAGAATTGGAAAGCATCACGAACCCAAATCCTGACAGCGCATGTGCGCGCACCCATTCCATTGCCGTCATCACGATGGGGGCGGCGAGCAACGCCGGGCATCCCAATCCGTGCACCATCTTGCGGCTGATCCACACAAACAAAAGTGGATAAATTGACAAGTACGAAAACAACAAGAGCCAAGCTACCCACAAAGCGGGATGGGGCATGGGCACATAATAAACCTGCAGGCCCCAAAAAACCCAACCGCTAAACCAAATACTTCGCCAAGGATGCGCTGATTCGAAACGGGGCGTCTTGATCACTGCGACTAACGGTACCAATGCCACCCAAGCCAAGGGCCACCACCCCAAAGGGGGACACGCCAGCAGCAAAAGAATGGTCGCGGCCATCGACATCATCAAGGGACGTCGTCCAGCAAGGCTTAGGATCGAAGGCAAAGGTTGGTCTTTATTCATCCCCTCGGTTTAACCCATTCGCGGAAATTCGTCGACGTGAATTTCACCGGGATGCTCAATTCATATGCAAGAACGGTAAGGTTTCTCCCGGCACAAACTGGTCCTTTTCCCCGGTAAATACCGTATAGCAATTGGCTTGTGCTAACGTTCGCAAATCCGCAGAGCCTTTCCAATCCAGCGGCTCCAACAGGCAACCCGTTTCTGATTGGGTTACCCGCGAGGGCCAATAAGTGGTGCGGCCGGGCCGCTGCCTAAACTCGGCACTCAATTTCCCACTGCCATAGGCACTAAGGCCATCCCGGCCTGCCAATCTCAATAACGCTGGCAAAACAAAGACTCGGAAACAGACCATGGAACTCACGGGGTTCCCCGGCAATCCAAAAACCAAAGTCCTTTTCTTGGCTTCCGACTCATAAACGCCAAACCAAACTGGTTTGCCGGGCTTAATCTTGACTTTGTGAAAAATTTGCCTGACGCCCAACTGTTGCAGAACCGCCGGGACTAAATCAGCAACGCCCGCAGAGACTCCTCCGCTGAGTACGAGGACGTCGCTTTGTAACCCAACCCTGACCACCTCGGCCAACGCTTCCACTAAATCAGGTCCCACACCCAAATCTCGCACCGCTTCACAATGGGGTTCTGCCAAACAAGCAATCATTGGTCCATTACTGTTTCGGATCTGGCTGCCCGTCGGAGATGATTCAACCGGGATCAACTCGTCACCGGTTGCGATGACTGATAAACAAGGCCGAGGAATGACCTTGGCGGAAACTGTTCCGGCCTCAGCTAGTAGCCCAACATCTTCCGCTCGCACGCGAACGCCGGAAGAGATAATTGTTTGCCCCGCTCGCATGGCAGTGCCCCGGCGAAGAATATTTTGCCCCGCTTTTACGGTCGCTTGAAT
>JAAEPL010000485.1 GCA_024232675.1 Planctomycetaceae bacterium | reverse complement strand
GAATACCATGGCGTGTCCCGTCTTCACGCGATCGACAAAAATTTTGCATCCGGGATCAAGACGCTGCCGATGCACGTCGTCCGGCAACGCGGGGTTCGCAATCAGGTAACGTGGTTTCGGTGTACTAGGCGCGGGTAGTGGGTGTGCGAGAAAATGTGGGCAATACGAACCTTGCCGCGTCGAATAAAACCGACTAGCGGCATACTTTTTTGATTTAGCTGAGTTGAGTTTGGAATGACTACGCAAATTTCTATTTCCCGCCAAGACATGCTGGATTGCCATTCTCGGATAGAGCCGCACGTTTATCGGACGCCCGTCATGACGTCTCGGCAATTGAACGAATACACGGGTGCTGAGTTATTTTTCAAATGCGAGAATTTTCAGCGCACCGGTTCCTTCAAGATGCGTGGCGCGACTAATGCGGTACTCAGCATTCCACAAAGCGACCGCAATCGCGGCGTCGTGGCACATTCCTCCGGGAACTTTGCGCAGGCTGTCGCGCTGGCTGCGCAAATCGTCGGTGTCGAAGCCTGGATTGTGATGCCTGCGAACGCGCCGCTTGCGAAAGTGGATGCGGTCAAAAGCTATGGTGGCAATATCATCATGTGTGAACCGACGGCGGAAGCCCGAGAGTTGGAAGCCGCCCGGGTCGTGTCCGAAAAAGGGGCCAACTTTTTACACCCCTCCAATGATTTGAATGTCATCATGGGTCAGGGCACCGCCGGCATGGAATTATTACAGCAGCGTCCGGGTTTGGATGTGCTGGTAACCCCGGTGGGGGGCGGCGGACTGGTCGCCGGGTGTGCGTTAGCCGCGCATTATTTTGGCGGTGAGTGCCAAACGGTGGGAGGCGAACCGATGGCCGCCGATGACGCGTGGCGGTCTCTACAATCGGGCAAGATTGAATTCAACGAAACGACCAACACGATTGCGGATGGACTGCGCACGTTCCTCGGCGACAATAACTTTCCCATCATTCAGGAACATGTCGAACGCATCATCCGCGTCGATGAAGATGAAATCATTAATGCTATGCGGTGGATCTGGGAACGCATGAAAATTATTTGCGAGCCCTCTTGTGCCGTGCCTTTGGCAGCCATCCTGCGTGAAAAAGAACACTTCGCCGGCAAACAGGTGGGTTTGGTACTGTCGGGCGGCAATGTCGATCTAGACAACCTGCCCTTCGGTTGAGGAAATGTTGTTTGAGGTCTTATCGTTTCGCGGTCTACAATGCGGACGGTTCTACGTCTGTTCCAAAAAAGGAAAACCAATGCAACGATGTCCATGGTGCGGCGCTGAAATGAAACGGGGTGCGGAGGAATGCACCGCCTGTGATAAGTCGAAGGCTGGTAACAAAGATGAACGGGAGCCGTTGATCAGTCGTGACGTCTATGAAAACACGAGGGTGCCAGTGTGGTTATTCGTGGTGATTGTCGGTGTTTTTCTTGTCGGTCTGGTTTTAATTTTCTTTCAGTGATTTTTGTTCAGTGATTTTTGTTAGGTAGTCAATGACCAATCAACGTATTGCGCAAACCCTCGAACAATTGGCCGATTTGCTGGAATTTACGGGGACTAATCCCTTCCGCTTGCGGGCCTATCGAAACGCCGCGAGAAAGATTTCCGCCATGACAGATGCCATCGCCACGATGGTCGAACGTGGGGATGACCTGACCAAGCTGGATGGCATTGGCAAATCGGTGGCAGAGAAATGCGTAACGCTGGTGGAGGATGGGAAACTTCAACAACTGGATGACCTACTGGAAGAGGTCCCCAAGAGCGTGCTCGATATGTTGAGGATCCCCGGTTTGGGGCCCAAGCGTGCAGCGATCATTTTCAATCAATTGAACATTTCCACCCTCGATCAATTAAAGGAAGCCGCTGAGGCGGGAAAGATTCAAGAGTTGGATGGGTTTGCCGCCAAAACAGAGAAAGCCATTTTGGCAGGGATTGCTATCGCCGCGGCGGCTGGCCAGCGCATTTATTGGTCGGAAGCCGATGCCATTGCCCAGCGTTTACGCGCACACATGGCGGATTGTTCGGCCATTCAGCAAATGGAATTTGCCGGCAGTTATCGCCGCGGTAAGGAAACCGTGGGTGACCTCGATCTGTTGGTCACGTCCGACGAACCCAGTCGGGTGATGGAGCACTTTGCAGAATTTTCGGAGATTGAATCGGAGATTGTCAGCGGTGACACCAAAATGTCGGTCCGTATCGGAGATGCCTTTCAGGTCGATTTGCGGGTGGTGCCTGATGATGCCTTCGGCGCTGCCTTACAGTATTTCACTGGATCGAAAGAGCACAACGTTGTCTTGCGCGGCATGGCGAAAAATCGGGGTCTGAAAATTAATGAGTGGGGCGTCTTTAAGGTCGACGGTGAGCAGGAGACCTGGATGGCCGGCCGCGACGAAGCGGAAGTTTACGGTGCCTTGGACTTGCCCGTTTTTCCGCCGGAGATTCGCCAGGCCCGATTTGAATTCCAGTGGGCCGAACAGGGAGCCCTGCCCGACCTGATCACACTGGACGATATCCGTGGCGATTTGCACATGCATACCACCGCCAGTGACGGTCAAAATTCGATTGATGAAATGGCCGCAGCGGCGAAGAAGTTAGGTCTCAAGTACATCGCCATCACGGATCACTCGAAACGGGTCTCCATGGCCAATGGGTTGGATGACGATCGGCTGTTGGCTCAATGGGATGACGTGGACAAGGCGAATGATTCCATCAAAGGAATCACAATCTTAAAAGGCATTGAGGTTGATATTCTGGAGAAAGGCGGTTTGGATATTTCCGACGCGGTGCTGGAACAAGCCGATTGGGTGACGGCCAGTGTGCATTACGGAGGGAAACAGGATCGGGAGACGATCACCAAGCGGATCGTGGATGCCATCGCGCACCCGTCGGTCTCTGCGATTTCTCATCCGACTGGCCGTCTGATTAATCAAAGAGAACCCTATGAAGTCGATATGCAGGCGGTCATGATGGCGGCTGCCAAATACGGAAAGCTGTTGGAACTGAATGCCCACCCCGTTCGCTTGGACCTGAATGAGCTGCATTGTTCGATGGCTCGCGAGATGGGTGTCAGCATCGTTATCAACACCGACGCTCACAATATTCCTGGTTTGCAAATGATGCGATTTGGGATCAAGCAAGCCCGCCGCGGCGGTTTAACCAAGGACGCGGTTGCCAATACGCGTACTTGGGCGCAAATGAAAAAGCTAATCGGCAAGCCTGCCTGAAAATCGCTGGGAAGATTCGTCATTGGGTCATCGTTCGCCTGCCAGTGAATTCGGCAAGCCCTAAACTGGTGGGGAGCCGTGAACCCCTCCCAATGGCACTTGGCAAATTGTGCTAGTGGGTACCAACGTCAGCAATCCGCTGGTGTCGTGCTGCCGATGGGTCGGCGGCAATCGTG
>JAAEPL010000484.1 GCA_024232675.1 Planctomycetaceae bacterium | reverse complement strand
CGATTCTCGGAGGAGGTGGGCATTCCCCTTGCCGCTGGCTTAATTGTCGGAGAAGCCTTGATGGGTGTAGGTTTCACATTCAAGAAGATCTTCTTCTCCGGAAAAGCAGAAGAGACTGCCGCCCTTTTGATGGAACAAAGCCAGTCACTCATCGGCCCTTATTGTTAATTATCCCGTACGCGAAAGCTGACAATGAATTCGATAATCGGACAAACACTCTTATGGCTTGGTTTTCTTTCGGGAGCCCTCGCCACCGTTTTCGCTACCGGTGATTACGCCCGCCTCGGAGTAACCGTTGCCAATTCGGAGACGCAAGACCCTCAGGAAAAACCGCGGGTCTTCTTCAACGACGTCAAGGAGGATTCCAACGCCTACAAAAGTGGCATTCGCCCTAACGACACCTTGGTTTCTTTTAACGAAACACCCATCGAGGCCGCTGCTGTATTCAGTAAGTTGTTGGGAGGTTTCGAGAGCGCGTCACCAGCCAAAATCGTCATCCAGCGTGAGGGGAAAGAGAGCACCATCGATGTTCCTGTCAAAAGCCAATGGGCCACCATCAATTGGTTTTGGTATTTGGCTTCGGCCGCCATAGGCATTGTCGGCATTGTCTTGATAAGAAAAAACAAGCAAGTCGTTGTGGGTCAGGATGCGAAGACAGAAGCCGACTTACAACAACTCAAAACTAGCCTGTCCAACCTAGTCGCCAAGACAACGACCTTGTCACAGGAAATAAAAGATTACAAGCCACGCCAAATCGTGCATTACATTGAAGACGAACTGCACGATGATTTACGAGATTTTGCCGACGGACGTGACAGCATCACAGTCGAATTTGGTCTGCCTGTATTTGCCGAAGTCATGACGGAATTCGCCGCTGGCGAGCGGGCCATCAATCGAGCTTGGTCAGCATCCGCAGATGGCTATGTCGAAGAAGCCGCAACCTGTATTGAAAGGGCATTAAAGCTTTTACAGATGGCACAGAAAAGGCTCTCGGTTTAACAAACACTCCGCCTTTTTCAATCGGCCAACATTAAGTTGGCCAACCCAAGTTGGACTGCCCTCTCAAAAAAAGCCCACAGAGATCGCACTCTGTGGGCTTTTTAATTTCATCCGCCTGATTCATCCCACCCGTTTATTGATCGATCGCCGGGAAGGGAAACAACTCGGAATTCACGTGTTCCGCGGCACAAATGGTCTCAACCTGCTTGATAATCTCAGGAAACTCACTTGCCACGTCCGTTGCTTCCGCGGGATCCTGAGTGAGATCAAATAATTGAAAGGGCGTATCTGGTTTTTTTCGTAAACCCCTGCGAAGCGCCTTCCACTTACCCATGCGCACCGCTTGTTGGCCGCTGTAGCCGGGGAATTCCCAATAAAGAAATTCATGCTCCTTTTGGGTTTTTCCAATCATGCACGGTAAGAAACTGATGCCATCGATAGAGCTGGGGAAGCTAACACCTGCAGCATCGCACAGCGTGGGAAAAATATCCCAAAAAGCACTTAGGTGATCCGTCGTTTGACCCGCTTGGATTTTCCCCGGCCATTGGGCCACCAACGGAACGCGAATACCGCCCTCCGTCAATTGGCCTTTTCTTCCAGTGAATGGCCCTGCCGATTCAAAGTACACAGAATCACTCCCCCCCAAACGGTCGTATGTCGGTCCGTTGTCGGAAGTGAAGATCACTAAGGTATCGTCAGTCAAATCGTATTTTTCGAGACGCTCCATGATCGCCCCAATGTCTCGGTCCATATGGCTGATCATGGCTGCGTATCCAGCCCGAGGTTCAGGATAGGGCAAATAACCTCGGTGCTTGTAATCCTCTTCGACAATATCTCCTCGATACAATTCCAAAGACGCGTCGGGGACCTGAATACTCAAATGGGGAATCGCAAAAGGTAAGTAAAGAAAGAACGGCTTGTCTTTATTTTCGTCAATAAACTCCAATGCGACATCGCGAAAGCGGTCTTGGGAATAAGTCTTTCCATGCAGCGTCCTATCATTGCCTGGCAGTATTTCCTTTTCATTATTCCGCCACAAAAATCGCGGATAATGATTGTGGGCGTGTACCTGACAGTTAAATCCGTAGAAGAGATCAAACCCTTGCTTGATAGGATCACCTGTGGATCCAAAATCACCCAGCCCCCATTTACCAATCGCCGCCGTGGCATAGCCTTTAGCCTGCAACAACTCGGAAACCAGAAGGGTCTCATCCGGAATAGGATGCTGCCCTGGAAAATACATTTCGTTAGGTCGTGGTTTCCCGCGGTCTTTGGGGTTGCCGTTATCACGAATGAAAGCGTGTCCTTGATGCAATCCGCTCAACAGACTGCAACGACTCGGCGCACAAACAGTCTGTGCAGAGTAGAAATCCATAAACTTGATTCCGTTCGCAGCGATCTTATCGATATTTGGCGTTTGGATCTGTTTCTGGCCGTAACAACCTAATTCTCCCCAGCCCAAATCATCGGCGACGATCAGCACGATATTGGGCTCGCGGTCACCTACACCGTCGCTGGCAAAAAGTGTTTGCCCGCTGAAAATAGAGGTGAGCATCATTAGAACAAAAGCGTTTCTGACGAAAATCCATTGCATTGTTTTGTCTCTTGAAATTACGGTTGGGTCATGTCGTGGACCCGAAATTGTTCAATTCTTTGGCAGGAAACCATGCTCAATTCTACACTGGGATCCCCACTACAAGCCAGCGCCGGGTTACCGCTGTTAGCAAATCAGCTAAACCGCTAAAATTCAGCGTTGTTCCAGAGCAGAGAGCCATGATAGAAAACGCGCCAGTACGAAAGCATCAACACGGTGGTTACACCATCGAGGGGTACTCTCGCGCTGCCGTGCAAACCTATTGGCGGATCCCAGAATTGAAACTGGGGTTTGACCTTGGGGGACAGCCTTGGGATTTCATGGGAACTCCGAGGTGGATGATCTCGCATACCCATCTCGATCATATTGCAGCACTGCCGGTTTACCTGGCTCGCCGCCGCATGATGAAAATGGAGCCGCCAGAAATTTACTTGCCGGATAAGTCCATCGATCAAGTCGACAAGATGTTAAATGGTTTCTCACGGCTTGATCGAGGTCGCCTGCCCTGCCGTTTCATCGGCGTGCAACCCGGTGACGAAATTGAACTCTCCAAGGAACTGGTACTCGAGGTCGGGAAGACGTTCCATACGATTCCCAGTGTCTGCTTTCTCATCTGGGAAAGACGGAACAAACTCAAGGACGAATACAAGGACTTGTCAGGGGATCAAATTCGGGATTTGAAGTCCAATGGAGCCGAAATTACGCGAGAGATTCGGGTACCGTTGCTGGCGTACATGGGAGACACCTCGCCGCGTGGGCTAGACGAAAATCCGAATGCCTATAAAGCAAAAATATTAATTAGTGAAATGACTTTTGCTGCACCCGGGCATCGCCCTGAACTGATTCATAAAAATGGTCACATGCATGTCGACGATTATGTAAAACGTGCGGATCGCTTTGAGAATGAACTTATTATCTGCGGCCATTTCAGTACCCGTTACAATCGCAAACAAGCCGAATACCACGTCCGCAATCGTTTACCCGACCTGATGGGTGGACGGATGAAACTTTGGCTGTAACCGACTTAGAGAGTCTGCCGGTGGAAACGCCAAGGTCAGTCTACGTCCACGTGCCATTTTGCCGCCATCGTTGCGGCTATTGCAATTTCACGCTGGTAGCGGGCCGCGATTATCTTATCGCCGATTACCTCAAGGCGATCGAACTGGAACTCAATAAAATCAAGACGCCACTCGAGGTGGATACGATTTACCTAGGCGGTGGCACGCCCAGTCGTTTGCCGCCCCAAGATCTACAAACACTCTTGAATTTGTTGGACAACAAATTTCGTTTGGCCGAGGGTGGTGAATTCACCATGGAAGCTAACCCGGATGACATTCCCGGCGAGATCGATGTGGTGATTCGCGATTCAGCCATCAACCGAATCAGCTTGGGAATTCAATCATTTTCTTTACCCAAGTTGCGTTCATTGGACCGTGATCATGACCTTTCACAGATTGACCGGGCCGTCGATTCCGTGAGGCAAATTGTCGATCGCTTTTCAATTGATTTGATATTTGCAGCGCCTCACGACAGTCACTCGATTTGGCGAGAAGATCTATCACGAGGAGTCGCCAGTGGCGCTACCCATATCTCAACCTATGAATTGACTTTCGAAAAAGGCACGCTTTTCTGGAATCGTAAACGACGAAAGCAAATCCATTCCCCCCCGGAGGAGCTTTGTGTCACATATTACAACACGGCCATCGAACACTTGAGCGAGTCGGGGTTTGTGCATTATGAGATTTCGAGTTTCGCCAAATTAAATCAACGTAGTCGCCACAATCAAGTCTACTGGAACGGACAACCCTATTGGGCGTTTGGCCCAGGCGCGTCGGGGTTCGTGAACGGCGAGCGGTACACGAACCACCGTGCCGTCAAACGGTATCTGAAGCAAGTATTGAATGGGCAATCGGCTATCGAAGAATCTCGCTTACTAACCGGTCAGGAAACGGCAATTGACCAAATTGTATTCGGTTTGCGATTGATCGAGGGCATTGACCTCTGCCAATTTGAACAACAGACGGGGTACCGACTTAAAGATTTGGTCCCCGCTGAATCCTTAAGTGCATGGGCAGAAGCTGAATTATTGACGCTGGATAAGAATCGTTTACGGCTCACATCGCGTGGTATTTTATTCGCCGATACGATCTGTTCCCAAATTTCCATGTCGGAACCTGCCGACGCTCAAGCAACTCTCCCCAAACCACCCGACTCATAATTTACCCGGATCTGTCCCCACCCCAGACTCATTTTCAGGTTCGATTACAGAATCATCATCGCCGGGGGATGAAGAACGATCGTCAGGGAGTTGTGAACTATCTTCGGTCGCGAAACCATCTGCCTCATCGACTTTTGATTTTTCCAGTGGGAATGTCACCAATCCTGTTTGCGCGCGTTGGACTTGCAGTTGTAAAAAGTCATTCTTGTCATAGGCGGTAATGATGGATTCCCAAATCTCGCGGGCAGCGACGCGAGTTTTTGTATCGCCTGCCAGCTCATCAGCCGTCGTCAATTTTTCTTCGAGGGTCGCAAGATCTTCGATCGACTGCTGCTGATCGCTCAACAATTGCTCAAGTCGTTGCTGGGCCTCGTCGTAGACATAAACAAGGCGATTCTCTCGATCGTAATTGTCGACAAAGTGCTGAAAGAATGCCAAAGCTTGCTCAGGCTGGCGTTGTTTTTGCAGGAGATAGCCACGACTAAACTCGCGCACCTCAGCCTTCTCCAATCCCGAAACAGCTCGATCAAGTCGATAGAGCATGGATTTACGCCGCGAAAGATAATATTGCTGCAATGCCTCTTCCGCCATTAACTCATCGGAAGAATCCATAATGCGTTGGTAGATCTTTCGCGCATCTCGCCAATCCTGTGGCTTACTGGACTCCATCAAAGTATTGGCACGTGTCATCAAATCAACGCGTTTAGCCGAGAATGGCCAAAAGGTAATCAGGCTGATGATCAAGCCAATCAGGACAATTCCACCTACCAGAAAAGGGATACTCTGTACCAAAGGGCCTTTGTTCTTTTTCTGCCCCTCAATTTTCTGGCCCAACAATTTTCGAGCTTCGGTTTTGTCCTTTCCCGCAGTCAAGGGACTGAAACCTTTGGTCATCTCTACCGCGACCGCTTGCTTACTTTGATCAACATCCCGGATCTGCTTTAGCGTAAGCGCAACTGCCTTGGCGCTATACGGGCGATGCTTGGGATTGGGTTGAAGCATCTTCATAATCAACTTATTCAAAGCCGCCGGACAATTCATGACATGGTCGGTCACCGGACGCACTTTGTTAGTTTGCTTGTCCTGGATCAACTGTCCGATAGTTTTGGGTTCAAAAGGCAGCTTCCCTGTCGCCATTTCGTAAAGCAAAACGCCCAGCGAATACAAATCGGATTTGCCGGTGCAGCCTTCCCCCAACAATTGCTCAGGGGGCATATAGGCAGCGGTCTCTGGCATAGCGCGGGTAGCCGCATCCCAGCGTCGTCGATGAGGTCGGTTAACTCGCACTCCCAACAACTTAGTTTGCCACTCCGGTGTGATCATCACTTTTTCGGTATTCAAGGAGCCATGCAATAGTTCTTCCTTGTGAAGATATTCCAAGGCCTCAGCCAACTGAATGCCGTATTCGATGACGACGTCGGGAGCCAACCGTCCCAGTCGCCGAAGGATGGCATACAAGGCCTCCCCATCCACCAATTCCATGGCCAAAAAGATCTTCTCGTCGACGGCACCCACCCCGTACAGTTTGCAAATATGGGGGTGGCTTAAGCGTTTGATCACCTTGGATTCATGATTGACTTTAGCCAACGCCTGAGAGACCGATATCTCCTTGGGCCAACTCAAAAACTTGAGCGCAACATCTCGCTCTTGCTTCACTTGCCGCGCGTGATAGACATTATGCCGACGGTGAGAGCCGACTTTTTTAATTACCAAAAACGGTCCGACTTGAGTATTTTCCACGTGAAGATTCCAACAGGAAAACAGCTTTGGTTTCATGGCGAACAGTAGCTCAGATACGGAACGCCCCTGACTGCAATTGTAACACGTTTCAAAGTGCCAAAAGCGGGAACCGTCGCTGAAACTGGCATTCCCTTTGTCTACTATCCCGTGGGATTTTGACGGCAATACTCGTAAACCGCCATGGTGCAAGCGGTTGCCACGTTGAAACTCATTGGTTTACCAAAGACAGGAATCTCGATGACTTCATTCACTTGTGCTAATTGGTCGGCTGGAATGCCCAACCTCTCATGCCCTAGCAATAACGCCGTGCGCTTGGGAAATTCGAATTCGTAAAGCGAACTTGAATTGGTTGTCTGTTCGAGCCCGACAATCTGATATCCATCCGTTTTAAGGCGCTTTAATACGGGAACCAAAGCACCACGAGACTCTACCTGAACAAACTCCAAGGCATCACGCGTGATATCAGAATCCAAAGAGAAGGGACGGCATGCAATCACTCGTTGGATTCCAAAACAACCAGCCAAGCGAATAATGCGAGAAAGATTAACCCGACTTTTGAGCGCCGGACAAACCAATACAAGTTCCCTTTCCGAGGTCAACTCGGAGGGAATCTTGTGCCGCTGGTGTTCAAATCTTGGCATGGCTAATTCAGGCGAGGGCCTAGGTCAAACGCCAAATATCCAACCCAATCACGGTCACCATCAACAGCAACAAGAATGCAAAACCGATGATGGTCAGACCCAACTGCAATTTTTCGCTGACCGGGCGTCGGAAGATTCCCTCATAAGCCAAAAAGACCATATGGCCCCCATCCAAAACCGGAATGGGTAGGAAATTGATAATCGCCAAGTTCGCACTCAATAAAGTGAGAAACAGCAATAATCGACTGGTTCCCTGACTGGCTTCCGAAGTTGCAACCACGGCAATCGTCCCGGGACCACCAAAGTTGGTAAACGACAATTGCCCCCGGACCAACTTGGTCAGGAACTTGAGCACCCGAGAGGCATCATCAACCGTTTGTCGGAAACCGTTTTTCACGGCTGCCCAGACGGTCGCATCCTGATACAGATTTTGCTCGAGTTTTGGCGTGAACCCACGCGTTTCTAAAAAAGCATCCGTATCACCAAGTTCCGCCTCGCAGGATACCTGCATCCCATCACGTTCTACTTTGAAGATCGCCTTGGAACCGGCATCCAAACTCTGCATCGCGAAATGTAACGCAGGGAAAAGATTCTCAGCGGATGAGAAATCAAACACTTGGGTGAGTGGTTGGTGGGAAGGCAAGGCCGCTTGTCGCTCGTTTAGCTGCAACTCCGCGGAGAGAATCTTGTCACCCGATTTCAAACCATCCCCGCTGCCGGTCGCTTTGGCGACAATATTTTTCACCAACAAATTAATGCCCAAGGATTCAATCGTGATCCCGTTCTGTCCGTCCCACAGAGTGGGGGTCTCCGGTAACTGGGGCGTGACTGTCACTTCCACCGTTTCACCATCGTTCGCGAAACGAGCTACGGTCAAGGTTACGGGTTGTTTCTCTCGAGCCTTTTTCAACATCCGATACTGCAAAGTGAATGGATCGCCAACCGGTTCCCCATCAACCTTTACAATTTGATCTTTCAGCTGCAGTCCAGCTTTTTCGGCAGGTGAATCTTTGCGGAGAGCTCGGATGGTGCCGAACTCCATTTCCAACCCCAGTGATTTCATCACATTGGCAGGCATCTTGATGGATGCCAATGTGCCGTCGGGTTTTTCGATTTTAATATCGACCGCGCGGTCCGGATTTTGAGCGAGCACACGTGTCATCTCGAAACCGGAATCGGTCTTCACTCCATCCACTTCGAGGAATTGATCCCCCGGTTCGATCGCTGGTTCGGCTCGGCTGGCGGCTTGGCCGTCGATGGTTGCCGGCGATCCAATGGTGGTGCTGAGCATCGGCATGATACCCAGTGATTTGAGATTTCCTCCGCCCTTCACACCGATCAAGTTTTGGGCCGCCGTGATCGAGGCCTCCGCTGGCTCATGAGCGTCGGGTCGCATTAGCTCCATCTGGATGGGCCCGTCGTAGCTATCCAGAACGATCAATTCACGCAGGTGATTAAAATTAAAATAGACATTGGGATCGTCGGTTCGATAGCCGCTAATTTCCAGAATGGTCGAGCCGTCTAATTGGTTCTGCCAGGCGGGAGAACCGGGAACGGTTTTGCCGACTTGGGGTGGCTCATATTTCACGCCCATGCCGAAAGCTAGTGCCGCAAAAATCACGGCGAAGATGAGGTTCATGATGACACCTGCCGAGATAATCAGCATGCGTTGGGGAACCGATTTGGCCATGTAACTGCGAGGATCGAGTTGGGTGCCTTCCACGCCGTCGCCTTCAGCGGTCATCGCCCGCTCTCTTTCCTCGGCCATTTTCGTGGGGTTGTCGTCCTGCCCCAGCATCTTGACGTAGCCACCGAGGGGCAAAATTCCGACACCGTACTCTGTTTCGCCGTGGGTGAAGGAGATCAGCTTTTTGGGAATGATCACACGGTCCCCAATTTTGATGTCGAAAGCATCAAATCCCACATAGAACTTTTCGCACTTTACTCCGCAAGATTTGGCGGCCAAAAAGTGGCCCAGCTCGTGGACAAAAATCACGGCTCCCAGACCCAAAACCACCTGCAGAACGGCCCACCAATAGGCTGGGTCGATCCAATCGGAAAGTGCGGCGAGTAATCCTAAATCCACTTATCTATCTCCTCACGCGCCCATTGATCAATTGCGACGATTTCGTTGATCGTGGGATGCGGTTGAAAGGCATGTTGTTGAAGCACGTCCTGGCAGGCCCGTACAATATCACAAAAGCCGATGCGCTTTTTCAAAAAAGCATCAACGGCAGCTTCATTCGCGGCATTCAGTACGGCACCTGAAGTGCCCCCCTGTCGAGCCACTTGCAGTCCCAAGGCCACGGCCGGGAACCTCCCAATATCGGGCGGCTGAAAGTCCAACGACATGGCGTCCTGGAATCTCAAACGAGGTGCCGGGCCGGGAATGCGATGGGGCCAAACCAAGGCGTACTGGATCGGAAGTTTCATATCAGGGGGGCTCATTTGAGCAATCACCGATCCGTCCACAAACTCCACCATGGAGTGTACGATGGATTGAGGGTGTACGACCACCTCGATTTGATCAGCGGAGAGCCCAAAAAGCCACTTTGCCTCAATGATTTCTAGTGCTTTGTTCATCATCGTGGCAGAATCGATGCTAATTTTCTGGCCCATATCCCAAGTTGGATGCGCCAGGGCCTGCTTGGGAACGACATTTTCCATCTGCTGCTGGGTAAATTCCCGAAATGGCCCGCCACTGGCGGTTAAACAAACCCGGGCGACCTCAGATCGTGCTCCCGCGCGAAGGCACTGAAAAATCGCGTTGTGTTCACTATCTACTGGCAAAATGTTAGCACCAGTTTCTTCGGCCAGCTTCATCACCACAGGGCCGGCTGCCACAAGTGTCTCTTTGTTGGCCAAAGCGACGGTTTTACCCTGCTGAATTGCCGCCAAGGTACTGTGGAGCCCCGCAATCCCGACAATCGCCGCCACGACGGTGTCAACCTCCGGGGCCTGTACCATGCGATTTAACTGCTGATGGCCGATCAATAGTTCCGTCCCCGGCAAGGCTGGCCATGCGAACTTACTGGCTGATGCCTCATCCGTGGCAACAATCCACTCCGGTCGAAATTCCTGGGCCTGCTCGACCAGACGTTTCAAATTACGATTGGCCGAAAGTCCGAGAATTTGAACGTTTTTCCCCAACTCACGGGCCACATGCAACGTACTAACGCCAATACTGCCGGTCGAACCCAACACCGCTAACCGTTTTAAGTCAGGTTCTCCGTAATCGGTTGTCATGGCGTTCTGTTGATTCACGGGCAAATTTATGGATTAGCGAGTTACTGGGCCGGTGCCCACCCAAAGGACCACAAGACCTGAGAAACGTTTTATCGTTGAAAAACGTAAAATCTGCTACCCAAACTTGAAAAACGGACTAATTTATCGAGTCAACTCCCGAAATTGGCAGCGGTGCCTTAAGATATCGCGCACGCTCAATATGACGATAGCGCCGACTGAGAACTGTCCGTTAGCTCGTACCACAAAATTCACGCCCGATTCCGGCAGAATCAATGTGAACGTTTGTCTTACGCCGTAACGGGGGTATGGTTAGCTATTAGAGTGCGTAATTCTTTTAGCATCGCCCCCAAAGCCCAAATCGCCCCCAAGTATTACTCGACCACTCGTCGACTGAGTGAATCGATAGGAAGCAAATATGGATCAGGATCGTAAATCGCCCGAGCAAAAAAATCGTCCGGGCTTAGCTTTCTTCTTCGTGCTCGTCACGATCGGGGTTTCGCTTCTGGCATTAATGATGCTCAGCAGCATTCGCGAATACAAATTGGTGCTGAGTGATTTCGATTACTTGTTAAGTAAGACGCAATACCAGGATAAAAACAGCGATGCCATGGTAACCTCGGACAGCAAACCGGGGAAAATCGTGTTGCGAAATGATGGCCTCAATCAACGCTGGGACGAGTTGAGTGACCTGCAGAATATCCGTCTTGGAAAAAACAAGATCCAAGGTGAAGTGAAGCTCCGCACGGCCAAAAAGAGCGAAGAGGAACCGGGCGACGATGACTGGAGCGAGGCCCGTACCGTCAACTTCGTCACCAAGAAAGACGCCTCGGATCAGTATACGACCAGCCTCATCGACATGCTCAAGAGAGCTAACGTGAAGTACGAATCGATTGGCGTTTCTTTCATGGAGCGTTATGGTTTCTTGCTTTTCACGACCGCCTTATTAGTACTTTTCTTTCTCTGGATGATGCGGCGTCTGGGCGGTGCCTCGGGCCCCATGCAGTTCGGTCGTAGTCGCGGAAAACTGCACGCGGAAGAAGATTTGAAGATTAGCTTCAACGATGTCGCAGGGATCGACGAGGCTGTCGAAGAGGTCAAAGAAGTTGTTGACTTCCTGCAAAAACCAGAAAAATACCAAACGCTTGGCGGCCGCATCCCCCGTGGCGTTCTGTTAGTTGGGCCTCCAGGAACGGGTAAAACCCTGCTGGCGAAAGCGATCGCAGGCGAAGCAGGCGTGCCGTTCTACAGTATGTCCGGTAGCGATTTTGTCGAGATGTTTGTGGGCGTAGGTGCCGCGCGTGTTCGCGACATGTTCCAACAGGCGGAGGGTAAAGCTCCTTG
>JAAEPL010000483.1 GCA_024232675.1 Planctomycetaceae bacterium | reverse complement strand
TCATACGGGAGGTCGCTCGATCATCGCAGCCAGCATCGCGCAGCGGGCGGGTGCAGAAAATGTGATCAACATGGAAGGTGGCATGGTCGCGTGGGAGAACGCAAACCTACCCGTGGAATCTCACCAAGAAACGCCCTTGCCAGCTTGAATATCAGAACGCACGCACGCCCCCTGCGTGACTCACCTCACCGTCCATTCGTTTCACATTAACCATCAATGGCTTCATTGATTTTCCGCCCCTCACTTCAGCGCAAAGAATAATGACAATGGATTTCGTTATGCAGCCTTGGCCCTGGTGGATTTCTGGCATCCTTGTCGGCTTTACCGTCCCGTTGATGTATGTTGCGACCGGGAATGGATTTGGCATTTCCACTAGTTTTCAACAGATCGGAGCGATGAGTTCGCCGCGCAGTCGACTCGCTTACTTTCGCAATTTTGATAGGCGCAAAGGATTGTGGACATTGATGTTCGCGATGGGAATTGCTCTCGGTGGTTTTATCGCGGCAAACTTCTTGACAGCAGAACCCATCGAGTTTCTTCCTGCCTCGTACCTGAGCATTGGAGGGGCCGCGCGACTTTTTATTGGCGGCATCCTTATTGGTTTTGGTGCGCGTTACGCAGGTGGCTGCACTTCCGGACATGCAATTAATGGGATCGCCAATTTAAATCTACCCAGCTTGTTAGCGACCATTTTTTTCTTCGTCGGTGGCTTAGCGGTCACATGGCTTCTTGGTTTTTTAATATTTTAGGCCATCTCTGAAAGGATTGTTTCCAGCGATGTCATCCACTCTCGAAAGACCCCCGGAAAAACACCAATCCGCGATGGCCGTTGCCCGCTCGGAAAAAGTGACGGCAACGACAAAGAAACCCATCACACCCATTTCCAAGACGACGCTACTCTTCTCCCTATTGATAGGTGTTTACTTCGGCGTTGTATTAACGAAATCCGAGGTCGTTCGCTGGCAACGAGTGCACGATATGTTTCTCTTTCAAGAGGCCCACATGTACCTGATCATCGGGCTGGGCATTGGTGTGGCGATGGTGAGCATGTGGCTCTTAAAGCGATTTCAGGTTCACTCCTTCGCCACAGGTCAACGCATTGAATACAAACCGAAGCCTTGGCACTCAGGCGTGGTGATTGGCGGCACTCTGTTTGGCGCTGGATGGGCTATCACGGGCGCCTGCCCAGGCCCCATTTACGCACAAATCGGCGGTGGAGCATGGCTGTCACTCGTCACTCTAGCAGGCGCATTGGTCGGAACGTTCTTATTTGCTGAACTAAAAGGAAAACTGCCGCAATAAGACAGCCACTACGAAATTGCTTATGGGGTTCCACTCCCACAAGCAGAGCGATACGCCATACCGTTAACCACCCTTGGTACTGCGTCACCCGCCAGACAGGGAGTAAGAAACTCGACGAAAAAATAATGATGCGATTGCGGAGATAAAACCATGCAGGTAGGCCACTTTCAACGACTCGATTTTCATTCTTTATCAAACGCATTCTCCGAGACCATGCCTCAACCGATCGAACCAACCATTCCATTTAGTCCGTCACCGTAAAGAGACAGCTAGACGCACGACCCCACCAATTGCCTCACTAATAAAAAACAGGTTTCACATGAAAGAAATCTTTACCATGGTCGCTTTTTTAGCGACGTGCCTGGCCCTGCAGGCATGGCTCTTACCTCGTCTCGGTATTTCGACGTGACGCAGTGAATCCTGTCGGCCGAGTTCGGCAAAACCTTAACAACATGCCACGCCACCTACCCATCCGTAGGCATTTCAAAAGACCCTTCCCACCCACTGGTTCCACTCCCGCCACCAAACTGAGGATCTTATCGTGTCACAAATCCAATCCGTTTCTCAATTCACGTTTAGCAAAGAAGTATGAGAATGCCCGCTTCCAGTGGTGATCGATTTCTATGCCAACTGATGTGGTCCTTGTCGCCGCTTGGCCCCATGCTGGAGCGGATGGCACAACACTATGCGGATCAAATCAGGTTTGTCAAAGTTAACACCGATGACGAAGCAGTCCTTACCGAACAGTTCAACGGAACCAATCTGCCAACTTTGGTTTTTCTCGATGAAGGTCAAGTCGCTTTCCAGCTCACCAGATTGATGGCCGAAGAGCAATTGAAAAATAAGCTTACGCAGTGGCTCGCACGTCGCGACCCGGCCAGACCGTACAGTCATTCCAGGAAAAACCTCAGCGAAATTCCCGCGAGGTTCGCTGCATCGGTAGAGGTCTTTCGTGACCGCCGCTGGTACAATCGCCAGCCCATCTCGAACCGTCGTGCAAATAAAATCCGCGTTCGAAATGGTGGTATTATCGGAAAATTTCCACTTTTATGAGACAATAGGGCGATTGGCTACGCATTCTCTGCACGTCCGAGGGGAAACCCTATTTTCTCCGACTAGAATTGGGTTGGATAACGTGTGGATAGTCAAGGAACACTATGTTTTTTCGACGGGATAAAACGCTCAATTTTGCCGTTGCGGCTCCGACTTCATCCATGAAGTTGGATTTCAACCCCATCATTGTGTTGGTTGTAACTTGGGTGGTGCTATGCGTTGGTTGCGCTCCGAACGAACCCGCAGCGACATGGAAACCGGTGACCTCTCTAACGTCGCGTCAACAATTGCAAAAAGCTCAGGCCTTGGAAGCCAAAGAGAGCTTGTCTTCAATGTTATCGTTAGAACTCAAAGCGGCGATGGCGGACCCGGCAACGGCAATTCATTTCTGTAAGACTCGAGCGCCCAGCATCGCATCCCAGATTGGAAAAGAACAAAACCTTCGCATCGGGCGAACATCTTTTCAAATTCGCAATTTAAATAATCAGCCTCCGCAATGGGCCAAGGGGTTTGTAAGAGCACGAGTCAATGATGCGGTGACGTTACAATTAGCCGACGACGGACTGGGACTTCTTTTCCCCATCCGTGTCAAAACCGTTTGCCTCCACTGTCATGGCCAACAATCGGAAATGGATCCAAGTATCTTTGCGGCGGTGCTTTCCGATTACCCTGATGACAAAGCCACTGGATTCAAAGTGGGTGATCTCGGAGGTTATTTTTGGATCGAAGTCCCCTTGATGGATCGATAACTTCGCCAGCCTCCTCGAGCAGTGGCATTGAAGAATGCTGGCATTCGGCAACGGCATGCCTAATCGTCAGTAAGCCCTGATTCTATTACGTTTCCGCCACCTTTGATCGTCACAAAAGGCATCCGCTATCTGAGGTGCTGTCGTAGATGTATTATGGAGTCGCGCAAGCGGCTTCTTCGAAACCCATAGCTTTAATGAGCTTGCCAAGTTTTATTGTATCGAATTGCAATTACCCGACCTTCTTTTCTATCGTGCCATTCCTATGGATGTTAGCCTTGATGACTCGAAACTGAGCGCCAGTGATCTTGCTTTACTCAAAGAGTTTGGTGAACTTTGGAATCGCGCTGAAGCAATCTGGGATTCTTACCAGCAACACTCTGCTTTCGAGTCCTATGTCAGCGCAGATTACCATGCCGTATTCCACGCTTTAATATCGTTGCGAGAACAAAAAAGTCGTTTTATTGAGTGGGGATCGGGGTTAGGCGTGGTGACGATAATGGCCGACCGTTTAGGTTACGAGGCCGTTGGTATCGAAGCCAAAGATCTGCTGGTAGATTTCGCACTCGACTTGGCAGATGACTTTCAATCGGAAGCCGAGTTTTCCGTAGGCAGTTTCATTCCCGACCGTTTCGAGTGGGACCCTGCTTCTGGCGACGAATCGATTCGCACCATCATCGACATACCAGCTGGTTACGACCAATTGGGTGTGGAATTACGGGATTTTGACCTAGTTTATTCCTACCCGTGGCCCACAGAACATGCTCTCTACCACAACGTGATGCGAGAATTCGCCGACCCTAATTCCGTCTTGTTGACTTATGATGCGCGAGAGGGACTGGGGCTCGTTCATTTCGCTGATCTTGGATTCTAAACACGCCTTGGCTGAGCAAAACGGGCTTCCTTTTTGCTCCAAGATCTTATCGCTTAAAAAACCGGATCCACTGCATACCTTGCGGCGGTACCTCAACAGGCACCACGGCCACATGATCATCCCCAATGGAAAGTGTGGACACGCCTTGCGATTGCGAAGCCATATCGCATTCGCCCTGCAAGCCGGTGTAATACAGATCAATCTTTAAATTGCGAACAATTTTTCGATTTGTCGGATTGTAAACTAACAACATACCTTGGGTGTCCAATTGGGGATTCACGTGAAGCATCCAATCGAGTTGTCTTCCGTCAGGACGCCGCCCATGAATCACATCGCTTTCTAAAATATCGCGATGCTGCTTAAACCAGGCGACCGTGTCCGCGACAAGATTTTGAGTTTGCTCGGTATCAAATAGACGGGGGCCGCGGTAACAGGCCTGAACCCCGCACGCGAAATTGGACTCCATCATTTGGCGGTAATGCTCGAGATGTTCATTAAGCGGCTCAATCGTCGCAGCAGCACCGCCACCGTGGTACTCCGTCAACGGCACAAACATCCACCCCATAGACGGCGTCTTATACCAAGTACCGTCAAAGATATTTTGGCGGGTATGAATCAATTGCATTTCTCGAGGAAGCGACCAATTGACTTCTCGATACCCCATGCCGCACTTATTCGTCCCGTTCAAAAAATAATAATCCGGTGCGTTGATATAAATTCCCTGTTCGCGGCACCAACGATAGAATTCGTTGGCGATCTGCCCTTGGACCCACCTCGAATCGGCCTCACCCGCTTGCCATGGCAATCGTTCCGTCACATCGACATCGCCCGGATAGGGCCCGTCATGCTCAAGTAAGTCAAAGCCAGTGGCTTGGTAAAATTCTCGAAGTGCTTTGTAATACGCCTGCCCCCAAGGACTGGTTAAGGCGGGACAATGACCATGAGTTGGCTTTTGTCCGGGTGGCGAAACAATGTCATTTCCCCCACCGATACGGCGGCTTGAAAGCAAACTGTAACCACCAATCTCGACGCCCACTTGGTCGGCCAGTTCAGCGATTTTCTTCCAGCGTGTGAGATTTTCCGGCGAGTCATCCTCGATATTAAACCCGCTTCCAAAACTGAGAATGACCATCTCGAAACCCACCTCGGCAGCCTGCTTAATCGCGCGTTCTACCGTAGCAGGATCGGACACCGTTAAGTGATGCATGATTGGATTTTCGGTTACCCAAGGTGCGATGACGCGATACATCCGCCGCAAAGCCAGACTTCGCCTTTCTCGCTCTGTACTGTCGTAAACCAATTCAAACGCTCGACAGCTTTCGAAAGTATTTCCGGGCGAAACTTTCTGTGCCGGGCCGTAGGTCGGTTCCACCACTAACAGACATGGGGATTCGCGTCGATAATTTACCTGCGTCGAATATTCCGGATCGACCTTCCAGTGCACGACATGACGATTGGCATTTTCACTTGTAAATCCCCCAAAGGCGAAATCAGTTTCAACGTGTAAGGTTTGTGGTTTGGGCAACGCCACACCTGCACGCGACTCAACTCGACTGTCGTGTTCTACCAGTGCCAAGATTTCGCTGGCGAAATGATCTACCGTCAGGGTTTGATCAGATCGATTTTCAACCGTCAACCATTTACAGAATACCGGCACCCCATCGTAAAGTTCATAGTGAACGAACACCCGAAAATCATTTTCAACTTGCAACTCCGCTGGTGGTTGAAATTCCAACGTGACATGAACCCCTTCCGGTGGCCATTTCACATGGGGCGCGTGGTGACGTTTTCTCCCCCAAGCAAACCGCTCAAGTGGCTCGCCAACTTCTGCGCTCACAAACGCAAGTGCATGCTTTGAAGGTGTCATCTCCTTCAACCACTCGTCTTTCAAATAAGCGTGATTGGGTTGATTTGTGAGCCCCCCAACGTCGTAACACACACCGTCTATGGTCACCTTGGCTTCCGGTCTAACAGCCCGAAAAATATTTTGGCTGGTGGGTAGCTCTTCCAAGCCAATCGTTGCCCCGACTTCGTTTTGAAGCAAGAAAGTCCGCGCTACCAATCCATTAGATAACGCAAATCGGTGGGACTGCCCGGCAACTGGCTTAAAGCTTGCCGTGTAGGATGTTCCATCGATTAACCAATCGCTGCGGGCCTGAGCGAAAACGAAACCAGGAAGGCAAAGCACCAACCACCAGTACCCAAAGGATCGCAATGACATGAAATCGACTCGGAAAATATCTAGCGAAACACTTGGTTATATCAGGTTTCGTGACTGATCGCCGCTGGCAAATCGGTCGCAGAAATACGGCTCGATCAGGTTTCCACACGAAACGATGATCCTCGCAACAAAGGTTATGTTTTAATCGGCGGAAAAAGTCTGCCACGAATATCTCGGTTCTGGGATATGCTCCTTTTGCGAGTGGTGGCCCAGCCGCTAGAATTCAGAGATGCAATAATTCGACATGCACGATTTGTCCTTCAGCGATTCAGGAAACCACTATGAAGCTATTAGACTCCGCTAACCGACTCCTAATACCTTTGGTCGGATTGGGTTTGCTGGTGACCAGCTCTATCACTAACGCGCAAGAAAACACCGTCAACAGAGGAGAGAATAGCGTGTTACTCAAAGAATGGGACGGGCCCTACGGCGGCGTACCGCCTTGGAAATCAATTCGTATCGATGATTTTCAACGCGCCTTCGACGCTGCCATTGCGATGTCGACTGCTGACATCGACGCGATCGCAAACAACCCGGAACCCGCCACCTTTGCGAACACCATCATCCCCATGGAGAAATCGGGACAGGCGCTGGATCGGTTAGATCGCCTGTTTGGTGTCCATCAATCCAATTTGAACGTTGGCGCCATTCCTGACATCGAAAAAGCCGTGATGCCCTTGTTGTCGAAACACGCGGATTCGATCACTCAAAATGAAAAGTTATTTCAACGTATCGCAGATATCTACGAAGGCGATGAAATGAAGAGTCTGAATGAGGCTCAACAACGGTTGGTCGAAAAACAGTACAAAGACTTCGTGCGACGCGGTGCAAAATTGAGCACCGAAGAAAAAGCGAAGCTCTCCGCCATTAACACCCGATTGGCCGGTCTGTTCACCCAATTCAGTCAAAACGTGTTGGCCGATGAGGGAGGGCCCTTTACCGAAGTCGCCGACGAATCCGGATTGCAAGGTTTACCACCCAGCGTGGTCGACGCGATGGCGGCGGCAGCGGCCGAACGAGATGAGACCGATGCGAAATGGGTTGTCAACAACACTCGCTCCTCCATGGAACCGGTCCTCACTTACTCACAAGACCGAGGTTTACGTGAGCAAGTTTGGCGAACCTATTACAACCGGGGAGACAATGGAGATGCCCAGGATAACAACGAGATCATTGCCGCAATCTTGAAGTTGCGGGCAGAGCGAGCCAAGCTGCTGGGGTATGAAACTCACGCGCATTGGCGACTGGAACCACAGATGGCCAAGACGCCAGAAAATGCCATGAACCTGATGCTACAAATCTGGCCCAAAGCCGTAGCCCGCGTGAAGGAAGAAGTGGCCGACATGCAAGCCATTGCCGACGCGGAAGGATCGCAAATCACCATCGAACCATGGGACTACCGTTATTACGCTGAAAAAGTACGCAAGGCAAAATACGATCTCGATTTCAACGATGTGAAACCCTATTTGCAAATGGAAAAATTGCGAGAAGGGATGATGTGGGCCGCGGGACAGCTATACGGATTCGAATTTGAACAAATCACGGATGTCCCGGTGTACCACCCCGATGTGCGAGTCTGGAAAGTTACGCGAGGCGATGAGTTGGTCGGCCTGTGGTACTTTGACCCCTACGCTCGTCGCGGTAAACGATCCGGTGCCTGGATGAACGCCTACCGTCCCCAAGAGAACATCGATGAAGTCATTGCCCCCATCGTTTCCAACAACTCCAACTTTGTAAAAGGGAAGCCGGGCGAACCAGTTCTGATCTCTTGGGACGATGCCGTCACCATGTTTCATGAATTTGGACACGCTCTCCATGGACTTTGTAGCGACTGCAATTACCCCACCCAATCAGGTACCTCCGTGGCCAGAGATTATGTGGAATTCCCCTCGCAACTTAATGAACACTGGCTTTCCACGCCGGAAGTGCTGGCGAATTTTGCCGTCCATTACCAAACCGGCGAACCGATCCCCAAAGAGTTGCTGGATAAGATTGAAAAAGCGTCCACGTTCAATCAAGGATTTCAAACCGTCGAGTACTTGGCCAGTGCTTTGATTGATATGAAATTACATCTGGCAGGAGATGTCACCATTGATCCGGATCAGTTCGAACGTGATACGTTGGCAGAATTAGGTATGCCCAAAGAGATCGTCATGCGGCATCGCACCCCGCAATTCAATCACATTTTTGCCAGCGACGGTTACTCTGCCGGCTATTACAGTTACCTCTGGTCGGACGCACTCACCGCGGATGCAGCCGAAGTCTTCGAAGATTCTGGCACCTATTACGATAAAGAGGTGGCCAAAAGCCTGTACGACAATATCTTTTCGGTAGGGGATACCATTGACCCCGCCGAAGGGTTTCGTCGATTCCGGGGACGCGATGTCGACACAAAAGCATTGCTCCGCAAACGCGGTTTTCCAATCGACGAAAAATAAGTCGTCCTGTGCATAATCAATCTTCAGGCCGAGGAAGCAGCCCTCGGCCTTTTTTATTACCTGTCTAATCGAATGCCCGGCAGCTCATCGCTCCAAATAGAACTCGATACCGGCCCACCACTACAACTACTTGCCGCGTCGCGGTGCCACATAATTTTTCGTTTCGAAACCTGTCAATTGCTCGCTTCCGTTGTCTCTCAATACAGATTCTGTCATGCATGAGCCACCACCGAAAACGGAAACGCCCAAGCTCCCTGGCTGGATTCGCTGGGGCGTTTTGGGATTGGTTGTAAGTGTGGCAGTGGTTCTATACATGCAGTTTTCAGACGCCTTATCGCTTGAAAATCTGGCACAGCAAGAAGCCCAGTTGCGCGATTTCCAGAGTCGATCTCCATGGCTCGTATACGCCGTATCCCTGCTGATCTACATCACAATCACTGGACTTTCCCTACCGGGTGCGGCTCCCTTGACCATGCTATTTGGCTGGTATTTTGGTGTCTTGCAAGGTGTCTTACTGGTCAGCTTCGCTTCTACCACGGGCGCCACACTGGCGTTCCTTTTAAGCCGGTTCTTGTTTCGCAACTCCGTCCAAAATCGTTTTGGGGACCGCCTGGATGCCTTCAATCGAGCGCTGGAGCGAGAGGGACCTTTTTATCTGTTTAGCTTGCGTTTAATCCCCGCAGTACCCTTTTTTGTGATCAATGCCGTGATGGGTTTGACACCGATTCGCGTATGGACTTTTTGGTGGGTCAGCCAACTTGGTATGCTCGCGGGGACTTTGGTGTATGTCTACGCGGGATCCACGGTGCCCGATTTAGCGACCCTAGCCGACCAGGGAATCAACGCCGTTTTTAGCGCCCGGCAACTAACTCAGATCCTCGTTGCATTCGTGCTGCTGGGGTTGTTTCCATTAATTTCTCGATGGATCATAAAGCGAGTAATCGGTAAGCGTGCGAAGCCGCCAGAGATCAAAAGTTCCTGAATCTACCGGACCAGCCAACGGCAGAGAAACGTTGACGTAGCTCCTCCTTTTTTTCGCTGTTCACCACTTTACAGAATGCCCCCAACGCGCAAAAGAAATGACCGTATGGCCACACTGACAGGCAACAATCCTCACGACCGTGATTTGATTGACCAAGTCCATCCTCCGGATTGGAAAAACCCCGTACCCTCTCAACCCTACCACTTGGTCGTCATCGGCGCCGGTACGGCAGGATTGGTCACGGCCGCGGCCGCAGCAGGATTGGGCGCCCGAGTTGCACTCATTGAACGCAATCTCATGGGCGGAGATTGCCTGAACACCGGTTGCGTCCCTTCCAAAGGTTTAATTAGCGCAGCACGAATCGCTGCTCAAGTCCGCGATGCTGGTGAATTTGGTGTGCAGGTTCCGAAAGGCGTTGCCGTTGATTTCGCATTTGCCATGGACCGCATGAGATCCAAGCGAGCTCAAATTAGCCCTGCCGATTCGGCCAAGCGATTCCAATCTCTGGGTGTCGACGTGTATTTTGGACAAGCCAAATTCGTCGACCAACAAACGATCTCAGTCACTGCCGAAAATCAATCGGACCAGAACATTCAATTTCGCAAAGCGGTGCTTGCGACCGGAGCTCGCGCTGCAGCGCCGCCGATACCTGGCTTGGATAATGTCGATTATCTGACCAACGAAAATTTGTTTTCCTTGCAGGAGCTGCCGCGAAGATTCGGCATCGTAGGAAGCGGTCCCATCGGCTGCGAGATGGCACAGAGCTTTGCCCGATTTGGCAGTCAGGTG
>JAAEPL010000482.1 GCA_024232675.1 Planctomycetaceae bacterium | reverse complement strand
GCCTCTGATGTTAAAGACAGTTCACAACGTGTACCTAATAGTATCTCTGGTACTGTTATTGACGTACAGGTCTTTACTCGTGATGGTGTTGAAAAAGATAAACGTGCTAAAGAAATTGAGCAATACCAAGTTGCTGAAATCAAACGTGACTTAGGTACTGAATTCAGCATTTTTGAAGATGGCATTTATGGCCGTGCTCGTGCTTTATTAGTTGCTAACGGTTTTGAAGAGTCAACACTTGATAGCATGTCTCGTGCTAGCTGGTTAACTCAAACTTTGAGTGATGAAGCAAAACAAGCTGAGTTAGAGCAAATCGCTGAACAGTACGAAGAATTACGTGCTGACTTCGATAATAAGCTTGAGCTTAAGCGTCGTAAGATCACTCAAGGTGATGACTTAGCACCAGGTGTACTTAAAATTGTTAAAGTTTACCTTGCTGTTAAACGTCATATCCAACCGGGTGATAAAATGGCCGGTCGTCATGGTAATAAGGGGGTTATCTCAACTATCGTTCCTGTTGAAGAT
>JAAEPL010000481.1 GCA_024232675.1 Planctomycetaceae bacterium | reverse complement strand
TTGCGTTCCGCGGCAAAAACAGTCTGTTCAATGAGCGCGCCCTGTGCGGCTTCTGTTGGGACGTCCCTCATCAGATCTGTAGGACTTTCAACCACTACCCGAAGCGTTGCGGGGTGAGCATGGGGAGCGGCCAATAACTCGAATACGCGTTCTGTTTGTTTTTCAATAGCGTTTAGCGATGGCTCAACAAGCGGCGGAATACGAACGATTTCTTCTGGAAAAAACGCACGTGAACGGGAAGCTGTTTTTTGGTATTCCAGATCGCTCGTTACGATACCGTCGACGCAGAAGTTCTCAGCGTTTTCGAGCAAATCGTCGCGATAAAGGATGGCAGATAAATCCGCCGGTTGAATGGAGTGAAAGGAACCGATGATCCGTTTCCCCGCCAGTAAATGATGTTTGGGGTAAAGGGATTTACGATCTCTGAGAAGCTGTGCCGCAAGTTGCTCGATTTGATTGGTTTCAATGTCAATCGTAGGAGCACGCATCCAGGTTGAGTCGTAGGTACCGTTTGTGCCCGTGGAATCCGCAGGGATCGCCGGGCAACTATGCACAGTCCAGCCGGTCGCGATTACGATTTCGATGGCTGCCAATGTCAGCATGGCAGGTATGAAATTTGACCGTGCGATTTGAAAACGAGATCGTAAATGCCAAGCGATCGCAACCATGCCCAAGACGATAGTGGTGTGTAGCAATGCTCCGAAAATTTGTGTGGTCGCTCTGTTTTCAACCAAGGGAAAAATCTGGTAGTCAAAAAATTGATTGAGCGCAGTCAAGCCTGCCAAGAAAATCGTCAAACCGGTAACGGCAACGAAGTTAATAGACATGCTGCGGGCGATTGGGGAAGCGTGTTGATTTTCAAAGTTTTGCCGCAGCATGCGATCCGCGGCTTTGCCAGCCAAGAGGCAAAGGCACAATGCCGCTATCACAAAGAGTTTAGCGGGGTAGCGAAAACGATAGTAACCCGGCAGCAAGATTTCCATCAACCAATATAAACCGCCGGTAGGTTCACCGAGAAAATGCGCAGTTCCATTCCCACCTCGCATGAGGTTGAATTCATTGATGAGCCAACCAATTCCATACCAACCAAACGACGCGAATAAAAAAATTATCAAGACGACCATTAAGAAACGATTACTGGGATGGAATCGCCTTGCGACGATCTCCGCTATTGCCAATAAAAAAGTAATCACGCCTAAATAAATACTGCCATTCCATATCCGGTCTGCTCCTAACACCCGAGATGACCAAGCGTTCTCGGCTCCCAATAAGTTGGGCCAAACCAAATCAACGAGTGTCCAAGGGGCTTGGCTGAATTGGTAGATGGCATCCTGATGGGTGCCCGGATCCGGCCGTTCCCAGGGGGAGTAGGGGAGGGGTTGGGGTGTCGTTTTCAGTGCGCGATAAATCGAACGGTCGTTTTCGGGGCAAGAGCGTTCGCTGCGTTGCGACCATTCCAGCGTGGGAAGTATTTGGATGGCAGCCAAGGCGGCCGAGAGCAGAGCCACTCCGAGCAACGGAATAAGGGTGAACTTTAGGCGCTCCTTGATTTGCCAGCCCGATCCTTGCTTTGCGCCTAGCAGCCACCAGCCGATGCCGGCGATTAACAATACATGAAACGCCATTTGTGGATCGCCACTTAATATCATCATGCAAAGTATTAACGCGAAAGCGATGAGAGACCGCATCTTCCGCCGCTCTGCGTAACGAATAATCCAACCCAGCGCGATGGGCAGCCAAGCCGCTCCAACCAGAAAAACGGTATTGGAAGTTTGCGATAAACAGCAACCTCCGAATCCGTAACTGATTCCTACCAACCAAGCCGCGGAATGTGTGAGACCGGTCTGAATACCGCACCAGCGAGCTCCGTACACGGCCAGATAAACATGCACCAAAGTGTACAAGCCGAACAATACAGGAAATGGCAGGAAGGGTATCAGGAAGATGAGCTTGCCGGGATAAAATATGCCGGTTGAGGCATCGGCGATGACCGGTGCACCCCAATTATCCAACGCACACCAAAGTGGTACCTGACCGGCAAGCCAACGCTCACTGGTCCATTGGTAAAGCGGTTGGTAAAGGTTGGCGGCATCGCCGAAGCCGAATTCGCTGCTCCCCGTTAAGACGGGCCCAAAAAGCCAAATAGATATCCCCAGCACCAAACAGTGACCGAGTAAATCCACCCTCTTGTCGAAGGATTCAAGTTGGTGAGGTGGGCGATTCATGGGCCGTATTAAAACGAGCGAGTGAAACCAGGGAAATTGAGTGGGAAATTACTCGGACAATTCCATGGAGGTGCTTGTCAAAGGAACGTTCGCCTAGGAGCAATCAGGACGTACGAACGCACGCTGGTTGACCACTGATTATCGTACTCGATATGCCGCTAAGGGTGGGTCCAAGCCATGGCAAGGGAGTTTTCCAGTCGGGGAGAGCTGTCGCGTCGTCATACACAGAACTGCTGCTGGCAATCAGCAAAACCCTACCTGATGGGCGTCGTAAATGGTCTAATCGATTCCAAGTGGATCGTTCAAAACTAGAATTAAACTTGATAGGCACGCTTGTGGTTTGGATAACGCTATTAGGCTTGATTGCCGTTTTCTTGTTGTTGGTCGCAGTGCACGATTTGTTTCAACGCGAGGATTCTATCCTGCGGAACTTTCCGTTGGTCGGCCATGGGCGTAGCCTGCTGATTTCGCTGGGTCCCAAGTTGAGGCAGTACATCGTTGCTGCTAATGATGAAGAACGCCCCTTCACTCGAGATCAAAGAGAGTGGGTGCATTCCTCTGCGGAAATGAAAAATAATTACAGCGGTTTTGGAACTGATAATTCCATCGAACGTACTAATAACTATCTGATTATCAAGCACTCCTCGTTTCCTTTAGGAGAGACCCTTAAGGGTGAGCCTGGATATGACCCGGATTTTCGCATCCCGGTTGCCAAAGTGCTGGGAGGATATCGCAAACGCAAAAAGGCATTTCGTCCCCAGTCAATTGTGAATACGTCAGGAATGAGTTTTGGCTCGTTGAGTGCTCCTGCCGTCGAATCCATCAGTCGCGGGTGCCATTTGGCGGGTTGCCTGCAAAATACTGGAGAGGGTGGCATTGCCCCTCATCACGACCATGGCTCTGGTTTGATTTGGCAAATCGGCACGGGGTATTTTGGGTGTCGGGCAAGTGACGGTGGTTTTTCGATGGAGCGATTTTTGGAAACCGTTGCTCAGCACGATGTGAGAGCAATTGAAATCAAGCTCAGTCAGGGTGCCAAACCAGGGAAGGGCGGTGTTTTGCCGGCTACTAAAATCACCCCGGAGATTTCGAAAATTCGCGGTATTCCGATGGGCCAAGATTGCCTGAGTCCCTCTTCTCACCGCGTCTTTTCGGATGTCGACGGCCTGTTAGATTTTATCGAGTTGCTCGCAGATAAAACGGGTTTGCCGGTAGGGATTAAATCGGCAGTCGGCCAATTGGACTTTTGGTATGAACTCGCCAAACAAATTTCAACAACGCAGCGGGCGCCCGATTTCATTGCAGTCGATGGGGGCGAGGGTGGCACAGGTGCAGCACCAAGAGTCTTTGCCGATCACGTTGCGTTACCTTTTCTACTGGGGTTTGCCAGAGTGCAGCAGATATTTTTTGACGCTGGCTTGCACGACAAAGTGGTGTTCGTGGGGTCCGGTAAGTTGGGGTTCCCGGAATCATCTTTATTTGCCTTCGCTTTGGGTTGTGACATGGTGGCAATCGGGCGGGAGGCGATGATGGCGATTGGTTGTATTCAAGCTCAAGAGTGCCACACCGGATTTTGCCCAACCGGCGTGGCAACACAAAGAAAATGGCTCATGCGAGGATTAACCCCGGGCGTCAAATCACACAATTTCGCCAATTATTTGACGAATCTCCGCAAGGAGATTTTACAACTCTGTCATGCTTGCGGTGTTGTGCACCCCGGGTTGATCACGACCGATCACTTCGAAATTTTGAATCCGGGTGAACGGAGTCAGTCGCTCGTTGAGCATTTCAGTCTTCCCACTAAAAGCCGCCTGCCTGCTGCAGACGACATTGCTGAAATTTCTCGATTGATGGCGGCTCAAAAGTAGGCCCCTAAACGCGATGGCAATGCATGGCGAAGCCCTTTCATTCATCCGTCGACTTCACACCCATTGTTAATCCGGTGGTGGGGTCGGTTTTAGTAGGGGCTGGCAGATCGAGTGATTCAACGGTCACTGCTTTCGGTTGTTGCAGAAAAGCGATGCGGATTCGCAATTGACGCACTGCGGTTAATTCTCGATGGGCTGCTTGTCGAGCCATTTTGAGGGCGGGAAGCAATTGATCGGTCAACGTTCTACCCGTGCTTTTTCCATCGAAAAGCTCGCGGTGCTCGGCGATCGGTAAGGCCAATTCTTGCTGGGCAAGACGCATCGTTTTTAAGTAGGGCTCGGTGTTCCAGATTTTTGTAAAACCCCCTTGAGTATTTAAGGCATGGAGACCGAAGACGCGTTCCGAATCAATGGTCTCAACCAAATCGTCCAAGTTGTCCAGTGCCGACAATTCTGTTTGAAGTGTCTTTAGCAACGCCGTATCGTTAATCGCTTCTGTTTCCAACGCTTTGAGTAATAAGGAGGTGCCCATATTCTGCAGGGCCTTGCG
>JAAEPL010000480.1 GCA_024232675.1 Planctomycetaceae bacterium | reverse complement strand
CGATTGTAAGAGCCCTGTCGATTCGAGGACCGCTGCGGTGACGAACGGCTCATGGAAGGTGAACGACTGTAACCGCTATGTCCCCCACCGGATCGACTGGCACCTCCGCGACCTCCGCCGCCACGCCCACCCCCACCGCGACGTTGTGCCTCGACGTCTGCAGCGACCAGGAAAAATAGCACCAGTGAAGTTAATAAGATTCGAAACATCAATTTGTCTCCTTGATCGGGTTGGCCAAGCGCCTTGCTTCCAACCCTGCTAACTAAATTTATTTTTGAAGCGAAAAGTAAAAAGTACAAACTTCGCTTTCGTTATTCTGATTCAACGACTCGAACGACTTCTACGGATTCAATATCGGGCAAGCCGACGCCATCTAAAGTCCGTCTCGTAGATTTCCAGTCAAAACGACCTTCATCGAGTGGGGTAAAGATATTAGTGGAAGAGGCCACGCGTCCATCGGCCAGTACTTGGGATGATTGTGCCTCCCATATATTACCATTTTTAGACCATATCCCGACTGAGTGTCCGCCGTCCGAATCGAACATCCAAGAACGAATGGTATTAGTGGACGCGTCGTAACCAATCACTTGCGTGCCTTCCAAGGTATCCAGTCCGGCAATGGTAACGCGAAAGTTCTTCATAATGAAATTTCCGTTCTTGGACCAACGACAAGAGCTTTCTACTGTCGCTCCGTCGCTTTGATCCACCCAATCACCAATCATCCAATCAAGGTCCTGCAAATGGCGATTATGAGGAACCGCCTGAGCAGGCGTGTGCTCTTTGACACGATATAAGTTCCACTGACCATTTTCTAATTTGTGAATCGCGGTATAGTCGGCCTGCGGTCCCCCCGCCAAACCTGAGGACCCTTCCTCCAAGGCGACGTCACTGGTGACCAAGGAGACCTTGCGAACATTGACCGTCAGCGTTGGATCCGCCTGCATTTCTGCGAAAATGGCTGCGAAGGCTTTTCGAATATTTTCACGCCCTTGGACCACACTACCATCGTCGCCAATCCAAGTGCCCGTCTCGCTCCAATGCTGGCTAAGCGCGGCAGCGTCTCGGCGATTGTATGCCTCCACATATGATTTCACCGAATCGATCACCGCTTGTTGAGCGACGTCATCGTTGGCACTGGCAGGAGACGATTGCTGTTGTGCCGTCAGCGAACTCGCAGGAACCAGCAATGTTAAACAAAATGCCAACGCTAACTTGGCAGTAAAGCGCAATTTCATCCTCGGCCTCAATAATGCAAATTACGAAAAGTGTTTGGAAAACATGGCTGTTGGATAACTCAGTGATCACTCAGCCATGTTCAAGTTTAGCTAAGTAACTTGCCCGAGGTGAGCGCGAAACCCCATAAAAAATCGGCAAAAAAAGCCACCCTACCTTCTGCCACCAATGTGCCAATTTTTTCGGTCGACGTCCGTCATGTCTTCTGTCATGTGGTTTAAACGAAACAATCCAACGCAGTCGCAACATCAAGATCAGTAAATTCAGGCTATCAGGCTCTCGGGCTCTCAGGCCCTCTGCGAGACCCCGCAGCAACCAACCCGCATTAGATGCGGACGGCAGCATGACAACAGCCGCAGATGCCCGGCAACTCGGAAGAAATCGCGTCGCTGGCTTGGTGCGCGAGGTTGGATTTAGAATACTGCTTATTGCGATCGGTGTTGACCGCCACACTGCCCCATCGTTCCAGCCATGCCGCGCGAAGGTACTGGTCCTGCTAATTCGTTAACCACGGCCCACTGAATTTTTATTTCGTCGCGCTCAATATCTTGAATTCGATATTTGACCGTCATCGTTTGACCGCCGCACTTGACCTCTTGCCAATAAACATGCCCTTCCTCGGGCAGATAAGCTTGTCGCGCCCAAACGCGCTTTTCCTTTGGGTCCAGTTCTACCGCAAGGTCCTCTTGTTCACCTAGGTCCGCCACCCGCGACGACATACCACCGACGGGATTGAAGTGCAATAAACCGCAACCGT
>JAAEPL010000479.1 GCA_024232675.1 Planctomycetaceae bacterium | reverse complement strand
TGACAAGCCCGTTGCCTTAGGAGCGATCGTCTCCGCAGACGGGTATGTGCTCACAAAACTTAGTGAGTTGAAGGCACCGATCAAATGTCGTCTTCCTGATGGGAAAGACGTGGCGGCATACGTTTACGGTGTTCATCCGGATACCGATTTAGCGCTGCTTAAGGTCGAGGGAGACAACCTGCCTGTCATCCCATGGACAACCGAAGATAGCTTGGATATCGGTAATTGGTTGGCCACCGTTAAAGACGAAGTTCGCCCACTGGGCGTCGGTGTTGTGGGAGTGAATGCTCGATTAATTAAACCTCAGTCGGGATTCATGGGAGTCAACCTGAGCCAGACAGACAGGGGAGTTGCGATCACACGCGTTACGGCAGACTCACCGGCTCAAAAGGGAGGCTTAGCTCGTGGGGACGTTGTCATCAAAGTCAACGGTGAAAGCTTTACGAAAATCGACAAGCTCATCCCTCGCGTAAAGAGCTTTCCGCCCGGCGAAGAAATCAGGCTTACTGTGCTGCGTGACGGTAACGAAATCGTTGCGGACGTGGTTTTGGGCGAAGAGCGCTCGTTGAATCCGCTGTACGAGCGAAGCAACCAACAAAACACCATGGGCGGAAATCGCCTCAGTAAACGGCGACAGAATTTTCCTTTGGCAGTGCAACACGACACCTTTCTCAAACCCGAGGATTGCGGCGGTCCTGTGGTAGACGTCAATGGTAAAGTGGTTGGTATCAACATTGCTCGCCAGGGCAGGGTAGCAAGTTTGATGCTGCCGGCGTCTTTGGCTCAAAAAGTTGTTGACGATCTGAAGACCGGCCAGTGGGCTCCCGCAGTTGTGCACAAAAATCGCATTGATGAAATTAACCGCACGCTCCAGGATCTAACGACTCAGGTCGCTCTTTCACCGATGAACAACGACGATCTGAAGAAGAAGATCAAAGATTTAAGCGAAGAGGAGAAGTCTCTCCGCGATAAACTAGAGGAAGTCTACCGCGGACGCTTACGGGCGGAATGGGAAATTGAGCAGGCTACCAAAACCTTCGATTCCGCCCAGTCGAAAATTGAACGCCTTCAGAAAGAGCGCGAGAAACTGGTCAATGGTACTAAGTAGACTGGCGGCCTAACCGCATTACGGGTCCCGTTAATCATCCTCGATCGAACCGGTCGTTTCGGATTGGCGGGAACTCTCGAGATAAGTGGACAGCAAAATTTGAGCAGCGATTTTATCAAGTCGCTGCTTCCTTTTTTTGCGGGTAAGCCCTGCTTGTTGCAATAATTGCGTGGCATGGGCCGAAGTGTATCTTTCGTCGAACCACGTGACTGGCAACCCGGTCACCTTGGCGATTCGCAACCCAAAGACCCTCGCCTCTTTGGACTTCTTACTCTCGTCGCCGCTGGAATGCACTGGCAATCCAACCACGAACCCCACGACGCGTTCCTGCTCCGCAAGATTCTGGAAGTATTGATCATCCAAACGGGGGCTCCGACGATTGTAATTATCTAACGGGCTGGCGATCGTTTGATCGGCGTCGCTAATCGATATCCCAATCCTTACGGTTCCGTAATCGACGCCTGCCAATCGTCCGTGCACCGGAAATTCTATTGGAGCGGGAGCTTCAGGATTTTCATGATGGTCTTCGATAGTATCGTTCCCAAAAGATACCGGCTTGGAATCAAAACTTTTAGGCGTTGGAGCAACAGCTAAAAAGTGAATAGGCCGGCACTTACTTTTCTAACGGTATCGGTTCTTTCTCCGCTTCGGAGAGAAAAAAGCCGTTTTCCAAAAATGACGTTGCCGCCTTTTTCACACGTTCATCATTCATCATGGTACTGTGCAACAGGTCCATCTGAATGAAGTCAGTCGCTCCCGGTAGACGAGTTTCTTCCACACTGACGACCAGATCATTCTTCTCACCAAAGAGAGGATTATCCAGCGAAGAACTATCGGGCCGCATTCCTGCGATAATCCCGAATTCAAATGCAGGTTTACATAACTTGGCTTCTAAAACATCCCAATGGCGAGAAAGTTCTTGACCGCTCACTCCCCAAAATGTCTTGAAAAGCAGGTTGTTTTGCATCAAACGAGCTAGGCGAGATCCATTGTTGGGCGGCGCCAACATGACCATTCGGCGAAATCGACGATCGCCCTCCGTAGCCAACTGCCCCAAGTAATAGCGGATCACAATATTCCCCATACTGTGAGCCAAAAAATCTATTTCCGTGGCCTCTGGCAAATGGCTAACCACACTCGCCAATGCTGCGGCATGCTGATCAATGCTCGTCCGAGCACTCGCATAACTCATGTTGATTACCGTGATATCGCTCTCTTCAGCGACGAAGTCAGCAAGCGACTGCATCCCCGCGCGCGACCTGATGAGTCCGTGAAGTACAATCAACACGCGTCCGGAAACAGGTTGCAGATTTTTTTGAGCAGCAATCTTTTCCAATTCTTGAATGCACCCCTCCATATTCCCCCAAGCCAAACGCACATCCTTTGGATCCAACAGACGATAATGTTTCGTCATCACGTTCTGTTGAATGCGATAACCACGAAGGTGAACAAAGTCCGTCCAAACCTGCTTTCCTCCCATCGTTTTGGTGGGGAGATTAAAATAGGTTTCGGCTTTTTTCAATGTATCGTCTTGCGCGAAAATGGAATCTTGGTTGCAAGCAACGAGCAAAAATATCGAAAGCAATAAAAAATGTCTCATGAGTAGATTATTTCCCGTAGGCGTTCCTTTGGCAACGCCCAAACTTGATTAAAGGAATTCATCCCATTCACATGCTTCTAATTCAGCCACTACTTTTTTGATCGCAGCCTCGTCACGTTTATCCGCAACCAGAGTAGCGTCCGGCGTGTGAATCACAATGCAATCCTGCATACCGAGGGTGACGACCAAATGATCTTCGGTACTACGAATGACGGAGTCTCGGGTATCGATGCACAACTGTTTACCGATGGTCGCATTTCCTGCAGCATCGACACCGCTAAGTCGCGGCACGGCAGTCCAATTTCCCACATCATCCCAATCAAAAGGCGCTTCCAATACGCACACATTGCGGTAACGTTCCATGACCGCGTAATCGATGCTCGTACCCTGAATCGCCGAGAAATGCTCCACGAAGACTTCTTGAAAATTGGGGCTTCCCAAGGCGCTGCGAATGGCATCGATGTGCCCAAACATTGTCGGTTCAAATTCCTCGATCGCTTTGAGGATCGTCGCAGCCTTCCAAAGAAAAATCCCCGCGTTCCAATAGAACTCACCTGACTCAAGAAACTGCTGGGCCGTTTCCTGATCTGGTTTTTCACGAAACTGCTTAACCGTCCAAGCACCTGGGTTAATTGCTTCTCCCCGCTGTATGTAACCAAAGGCCTGCGCGGGATAGGTTGGTTTAATCCCAAACGTAATGACCCGTTCCGGATCCTCCGACAACAACGCCTCCGCAGATTGAACGGCCGCGTGAAATTTATCGACTTGCTGAATGACATGATCGGCTGGCATCACCAACATCGAGGCATCCGGGTCGCGCTCGGCAATAAGACTGGCAGCTAAGCCGATACAAGGCGCCGTATCACGTTTACAAGGTTCGCCAATGATGGAGTCCAATCCTAATGCCGGGACTTGGCTACGCGTGGCATCGACCAATCGCTCGTTCGTCAAAATCAAAACGTGCTCGTTATCACAAAGCCCATTTAAACGGGCTACCGTGGATTGCAGCATGGATCCATCGCCAACCAAATTCAACAATTGTTTGGGCCGTTGGCGGCGACTGGCGGGCCAAAAACGTGTTCCGGAACCCCCTGCCATAATGGTCGCATAAAGCATCAATCATCCTGCCTTTCGAAATGCCCCTGCCACGATTAACAGGGGCGAGTGGGTAATCAACCCATTAACGGGTTACTGAAAATATGTCGGTTCGACAATGTGCTTCTGACCTTGCAATGCGATTGCCAATCGCTCTTGATCGATGGCCAATGCGGGATGCATTTCAACCGCAACTCCTTCCGCGACTGTTACCTCGGCACCAGCCAAAACTCGCGTTGCCTGTGCAATCATTGCTTGTTGAGCCGTCAGAGCCGTATTCGATTTTTCGGTGGGTGCATTTTTGACCGGAGAAAAGGCTTCCTGAGGATCCACCTCGATTACTATTGCCTGCTTAGCTTGTGGCAACAAATCAAAAATAAACCGTTCGAATTTCAATGCGTTGGGTTCCGACGGCTCAATCAGGACCCCTTCGCTATTGAGAAAAGGAACTTTTTTATGGGCTAAATGAAAAGGCAAAGCATCGGCGTATTCGGTCATGCGATCGAGGAAAGCCACATCGATAACATGCACCGCAATACTCCCCGCCCAGAGCATGAGAGTCCCATCTGGATTAGTTTTTCGGGCGACTGCTTCGGGTAAATCGCTGTACTCAATAATCTGCGTGCGTCCCTCAATCGATACGATATTGCCGACTTTTTGCAGGGGCTCCCGTTTTGGGACCGCTTGGCAGGTCATTTCGGAAGCCGCAAGAACGTGGTGCCCAATGGTGACGGGGTCACATATTTGCGCAAGTGGATTATCGATTTGACAATAAAAAATCTGCTCAATCCCCCTGAGTTTCATATCGTTCAGAGAACCGCTTTTGGTCAGCGCGCTGAGCATTCCTCCGTGTCCATCGGGGCTCAGAAATAACTGATCCCGTTCTGCCATAATCATCCGCCCAGTTTCGGCATCTACCGCTGGCATGGTGCCTTGGCAAAAGATCGCCGTATGCTCCGTCGGATAACCAAACCATTGGTTTCGCTCAAGAAAGTCTGTGGTTTCGTGATGCGTCGCCGGACTGGTCATCACATACAACGGAATACTTGATCCGTATTTATCATTGATCGATTTGAGTTTATCGATGTGAATTTGCAGAAGGGTTCGGCCTGATACGGGCCCGATGGGAAAAAGTCCCTTGGGGTGCGCAAACCCAAGGCGACTGCCTTGACCGCCGGCAACCATCACCATGCCGACCTCCCCGTTGGCAATCGCTTCTTCGCCACGCTGCATCGCCTCATCCCGCGATGCGAAACCATTGGGAGAGCCCTGTAAACGAATTGCCGCAGGAGGTTCAGCTTGCCTGGCTAACTCCCCCCATTCGTCAGCTTGACCGAACTTCCCGAATAAATCCTGCACCAACGGAAAATTAATCTCGCGGAACTGTTCCAATAACCGCGCCTGGGATCCCTCATCCAAGGCTTCAAAGTATTGCAACAAATGCTGCTGACCCGATTCTTTGAGTTGGCTCATCCATTCCGAATTCATGCAACGTTATCCTGATGTAAGAAGTTTTCGATTGGGTCAAGCCGCACATTCAGCTGCATCTGATTCCCGCGAAGCAACAATCTCGATTACCACATCTCTACAAGGCATCGATTTAGCTTCGCCTTCATCTAAACGCACTTCCACGCGTATGCCGTGAGGAGATATTTGTGTTGTTTTGATATTGGCTGCATGCCCCATCGCTACCCGACAAAAGACTTCGGG
>JAAEPL010000478.1 GCA_024232675.1 Planctomycetaceae bacterium | reverse complement strand
CTCACCGATTAACGGTGTGGTTATGGAATTGCGCAAGCAGCCGGGGGAGTGGGTTAACGCCGGTGAAGATGTGATGCGTGTGGCGCAGATGGATCGCTTGTACGTGCAGGGATTGTTGGATTCCAGCCTGTTCAATCCCCATGAGATAGAAGGGCAAAAAGTTACGATCTCGGTACCGGTCGCACGCGGTGAATTTTTGGAGTTTCAGGGCCGTATCGTGTTCGTATCACTTGAGAAATATAATGCCAAGTCTTATGTCGTGCGAGCCGAAGTCGAAAACCGCCAACATGATGGCCGTTGGCTATTGATGGCGAACGAGGATGAGGCGCGAATGCGAATTTTTCTAAGCGAGGGCGTTGCGGCGCGGTTGTCTTCTAACCCGCCAGGGAATAACCACCGCTAATGCGATCATCTAAATGCGGGTGGCCCGAGTTTTCTTTGGGCACCTAGCGTGAGGAAAACCAGATGAATGGTTTTCCGTTTTCATCGGCTCGCACTTCGTACTGGATGCGCGGCCTGACTTGCCCGACAATGCGATTTAGGATCAGCAGATAGGACATCTTTTCGGATTCCAGATTGATCCGTACTTTCTCTACGTCGAGTCCGCTGCGAGCCAACGAGTTGTAGTCGTAGACAAAGGGCGCCTTCATCGCACCTTGAATCGCTTTTAAGGTAGCGCTCAACGTGTAATTGCGAATGTTCACCGGAATCCGCTCGTACAACTGGGGAAATGATTGGCTATTTCTCGATTTCGGTGGCCACCCAATGGGCCAATGTTCTTCCACTCGACGCGTGTCGGTGATTACGATTTTGGTGGCTTTGCCTTGTTCTCGAGTGGGAGCGGCTACCAATCCTAATGGTCGCAAGGCGGCGGCTAGAACGGTGCCCTGCGACAGGCCCTGCAGTTCATCTTCCACGGTATAGTCACCTTGCAGCGCCTCCCGGGCGCTGGGATCGATGACAATGGGTGTTTTGCAATTGCGTTGGACCGCATCCAAAATTTGCTTGGGGGTCGTGCCCAGGGTGGGTTTGTTGTAGATCGGTTTCAAGGTCTTGTGCAAATCAACGAGCTGCTTGGCAGTTAAGCCGAAAGCCATTTTGGGCGAGAGCGCGACCTCGGCGCCATCGGCGCGAATGCTTTCGACATAAGCCTTGATCTTGGCCGTTTCCCGCAAGGAGTAGCGACCCGCTGGTAATAGGAGCTGGTTTCGCGAATTGATCTTTCCGGTAATGGTGTAGGAGGAGCGGCCTCCCGATGACTCGCGTTTATCAATTCCAATTCGCTTGGAGCGATTGGTTTGACCTAAACGAACATTGTCAGCACCAGCCTCCGAAAGCGCTTCCATCCATTTTTGCCCGGAGCTAATCAGCGTGCCTTGCTCGGCAAGGATTTCCAGTTCGACATAATTACGGTCTTGAGCGACCACCGATGGAAGTGCCCACAACGCGCAGCACCAGATCAGGCCAAGCGGTAGTTTTCGAAGCATGCGACACTCCCGTGAAATTGATTCGTTCGGATGATTGTAGAAGGTCAAATCGCAGAAGGGCAGGGCGGAACCGCAAAGGCGGTACCGTCGTTTGCGAAAGGAATACGGCCGAACTGCCAGGTGGCCTGCCCAGTTTCAAAAATCCTGTCGCGCGAGTTACCACGGCAACGCGGTGTCGTTGGAGGCGTGCACCTCGGATTTAATCGGAAATTCCGTAACGTCCGATGCACCAAAATGCTTTGAAGAGATCCTTGACACCAATCTTTTTTCCTTCGGCATAGCTACGGGGATTATAGGAAATGGGTACCTCCATAAATCGGTATCCCCGGCGAGCCAGTTTGGCGGTTAATTCCGGTTCCACGCCAAATCGATTCTGCATGACCTCAAGAGAATTCAGAGCGTCTCCACGGAATGCTTTGTAACAGGTTTCCATGTCCGTCAGTTTCAAGCCACTGAACAGATTGGATAATTTTGTAAGCAAGCCATTGCCCCACCGATGAACCTTAGATGTGGTATCGGTGTGTTCCAGGAATCGCGAACCGTAAACAATATCGGCCTCATCCCGGAGAATGGGTCCTAACAGACTGGGGATCTCCAACGGGTCGTATTCCAGATCCGCATCCTGAATCACGACAATATCCCCTTTGGCGTGATCGAATCCCGTTCGCAAGGCAGCGCCTTTGCCTTCATTCTCAGATTTTAGTATCAGTTTGATGCCCTCAATATCTTCCAATCTTTTGAGGATCTCAACCGTGCCATCTGTGCTGCAGTCGTCGACGATTAAAATTTCTTTATTGATGGGCAAAGCGGCGACGCGACTGACGACCCGTGTTACGGTGTCGATCTCGTTGTAGACCGGGATCACAATCGTCGTCAGACAAGCCTGCGCTTGTTCGGCAGGTGCGTTTCGATAGGTGTTCAGTTCAGAAGCTACCAATTCTTCGACGCCTTCGATGCGAGATATGATCTCCTGCAGCATGACATCGTTGCTGCTTGTGGAGTCAATTATTTGGGCATTAATCATCGTAGTCAATCAGTCTGGTTTATTCGGGATAAGTAAGAAAAGTAAGAAGCTGTGTGGTTTTTGGTTGCACCGCATGATTTTGGACGGGCCGAATGGCCGGCCAAGTGACGCTATCGGAAGATCCTTTGTCGTGGACGACTCGCAGCCCGACAGGCATATGATCGGGATGCTCAAGGTTGTCATAAATCGTGCTGCGGCCCCACACTTGGGCAATGGCGTCCTGGTAAAGAAGCGTCCATTGTGGGGTGTTCTCATACATGTGATTTTCGGTTCGTTCTCCCTGACGCTTCAGTAATACCAAATCGGGACTGCCAAACCGCAATACGCGACCTGAGTCGACGGAGAGCGACTGGGAGTCGCGATGCCTTTGCATGCTAGGTGTGTTGCCGTACAGAAAATCAAAATGCATGTCGATTATCGGTTGGGGGTAACAGGTCCGAAATCGCCCGTCAAAAGCGACTTGGGACTTTTGACTGGGATCGTCTAGGTAGGTGTCGCTACATAAGGCGGCAATGGAATATTGTGCCCAGTCGTAACTGACTACCAGTTTTCCATGTAATCCCTGCTGTCTCATGAAGTCGATAGCATCCACGGGGAATTGATCGCGTCGGACCTGCAGGTCGCTCAGGCGATTTCCTAACATGGTTCCAGATATGATCATTAGCAGGATCAAACCGGCTTGCAAAAGAGCGCGAGACCAAACGGATGTGTGTACGGTGGTCGCTGTTGGCTTGGCCCAGTAATCGAGTGTCGACTTTAGATGCGGGCCGATCCAAAATCCGGCGGCGATGGCAAAGAAGGGAGCGTGCCGAAAATGCGCGACAGACTGCCAAAATAATATGGCCAAAATGAGCGATTGTGTCGCGTCATGTTCGCGTCTCGATCCCCAAAGTGCCAAGCCTGTGACGGCGACTAAAAACCACAGCTTGATGCCGACACTGCTAAAGAGGGGGCTTGTTGACCAATCAGAAATTTCAGGACGCGGACTGCCCAGCGATTCCAGTAACCATATTTGCAAACCCGCTCCGTAAGGATTGGCCAGCGTCACCATGCCAATCAGGGCGGCCATAAAGAGCAACCGTCCCGCGACGGTCCAACCAGGATTCGTGCGTTGCCAGCCACCCCCTTCGATGATTGCCTCTACGGCACGCAGCCCTAGATAGGCAACGGCCACGGCAACGCCGGCCACAAAGCCACCATGGGAATTGGCCCAGATAAAAAATAGCGGTACTAACAACCACAAGACTTTTAAGCGGAAACCACAAATACCAAGCTCTTCAGGCGGAAGACGGCGAGCTTCCGATTTTTTGACGGAAGAAAATTTTAAATGCCAGTGATCTCGCCAGCCAGCAAACCCGTACTGGAATAAGAGGATCAGCAAGGTGAAGGCGACGAAGGAGCTTAACTGCGGACGAATACTCCAGTGATATCCGAGGTTGGCTGCTACGAGTAACGTGAGGATCGAGGCCACCACAGTCCCCGTGCCTTGTTTTAGATTAAAAATTAGGATCGCTAAAATTACGAATAAGCTCAGTAAGAACTTGCCGATCACGAGTCCCAACGGGCCGCAATAATCGACCACCAAGGCCATGACGATTTCCGAGAGGTTCTCGTGATTAATCCAGCGATAACCTTCGGCCGTAAATGAGTAACTCGTCGTGTCAGCAATGCTATGGGAAGCCAGAACATCGCGTCCAAATTGGACGTGACCCCATAAATCGGGATCCGCCACATTGGGTGACATTGCCAAGGCAGCAGCGATGACCACGATCAACAGAAGCAGCAGATCCACAGAATTGGTGAATCTCCCGTTTCGTTCGGGGGGCAGCGGGTTGTCAATACCTGAGGTCATGCAACAAATGTTCGGAGCGGTCAAAAATGTTCGGAGCGGTCAGAAAACGGGGCTTATTAAAAAACATAGGTTGAGAAAACGCCTACCGCTAATTGACGATCACTTGTTTTCGAAACATCCGTTCCGGTTATGATGATGAGGCGAGTTGTACGACCCGCTCCCCGTTCCCACCGGTACCGAGAAAGTCCATGACAGAAAAGAACACAGAGAATATCCAAGGCATTGACCTGCATCTCAGCTTCCCTTTTACCAGCACCAGCAACTGGATTGGTCAGCAGGAGATCTTGCAGCAGGTTCTGGCGTGCTGGCTGGTCGTCGATGAACACGACTTACCGCTGACACCGCGATTGGTAGGAGCTCCCGGCATTGGCAAGACGGCGTTGGCCACCGCGGCAGCTCAGAAAATTGAGCGTCCGCTGTATATTTACCAATGCACGGCAGATACCCGACCAGAAGATTTGTTGGTGACCCCTGTCTTGTCAGGGAACGGGAAAATCGCCTATCACGCCTCGCCGCTGGTAACTGCAATGATTCGCGGGGGCGTTTGCATTCTCGATGAAGGCAACCGCATGAATGAAAAATCTTGGGCTTCTTTGGCTCCCCTGCTGGACCACCGCCGATATGTGGAATCAATCGTGGCGGGCATCACCATCGCGGCTCATCCGAATTTTCGCTGTGCTGTTACCATGAATCAGGATGAATCTACCTTTGAGATCCCCGACTATATTCTTAGCCGCTTGCAACCCACGCTGCAGTTGGGGTTCCCCGATCGCCAAGACGAGATGGCGATTCTCGAGTACCACTTGCCATTTTGCCAAGCGGAGATGCTGGAGATGACGGTGGAGTTCTTGCAGCAAGCGCATGAACTGAAACTCGATTTTTCACCGCGCGATGGTATCAATCTACTGCGATTTGCCATGAAAAGACTGGCCCAGAATGCGGATCATCCCGTCAGTCAAGATCAAGCTTGGCGAGAGGCTCTCGAAAAATGTCTCGGTGAGGAAGCTTTAGATCTGGAAAATCTGGCCCAACAGCG
>JAAEPL010000477.1 GCA_024232675.1 Planctomycetaceae bacterium | reverse complement strand
GCAACACTTTGCATAAAAAGTTAAAAGACTTCGGCCTTGAAAAAGACAATCACGATCCCCATGCCTGATCAAAATGAAGCGATCGTTGTCAGGGCGACAGCGGATTTTATTCTTGGGCGTGGAGGATAAGCAAACCCTTGGCGGTATTAAGTAAGCGGCCATCAAGTGCCAGTTTACTCTTCTTCGTCGTCGTCTTCTTCGTCTTCTTCCTCCTCTTCATCCCATTCTTCTTCTTCGAAATCGTCGTCGTCGACCTCTTGCCATTCCCCGTCTTCTAGTTCTTCGTCGTCGTCTTCCCCGTCTTCTAGCTCGTCGTCCTCTTCTTCTTCGTCGTCGTCGTACTTGTCATCGTAGTCTTCGTCGTACTCATATTCGTAGTCGTCATCTTCCAGCTCTTCCTCTTCTTCGCCTTCTTCCTCTTCCTCTTCATCCTCTTCGAGTTCCTCGTATTCTTCCGAGTCCTCGTCGTCTTCGCTTACATCTTCATCTTCCTCTGAGTCTTCCTCTTCATCCTCTTCGAGTTCCTCTTCGTCATCTTCCTCTTCATCCTCTTCCTCTTCTTCTTCATCCTCTAATTCGTCTTCATCGTCGTCCACTTCGTTGTGGATATCCGCGTCGAGGGCGTCGTTTGACAGAAAGAGCGATGTTGGCGCATTAGACTCCCATTCGGAAATCGAATCCTGGTCGTCGCGGGTTTTTAGGCTAGTCAAAGTCACGATGTTCACTCCTCTTCGGGGTCATCTTCTTGGAGTTGATTCGTCAGCGCATCAAGGTCGTCAATATTTTGCGAATTCGAATCGGTTTCGTCGAGAGCGTTGGTATGGATATTGGCTGAATTTTCTGCGGTTAGCGTCACCGCTGGCGACCAGTCGGGCATCCCTTTCCCGCGTAATCTTTCACCGCGGGGTAATGCCTCGATACTGGACAGCCCAAAAATTTCCAAAAATCGCCGCGTCGTTCCGTAAAAGAACGGGTTACCCAGTTCCCGGCTGCGACCGGCTATTTTAACCATTCCGCGATCCAGTAACTGGCGCAACAGTTCTCCGCAACTTACGCCCCGAATGGCTTCAATATCTGCTTTCAATACCGGTTGGCGATAGGCCACGACCGCCAACGTTTCCATCGCGGGTCCTGACAATTTAATGGTCGGCGAGGCACTTTGCAGTTTTTTTAACCAATCACTGAACATTGGTCGCGTTCGAGCCTGAAAACCGCCAGCCACTTGAGTGATAATAAATGCACGTCCAGCATCGTTGTATTCTTGGTTTAGGTCTTTCACCATCGTGCGAGCTTGGGTCCCGTCTTGTAAGCCCGCTAGTTGACTTAATTTCCGGCTGTGAAGCGGTTCTTTTGCCAAGAATAATACACTTTCCAGTCGCCTTAGAGGGTCGAGTTGATCCAAGCGGATCTTGAGGGCTTCGCTGAACCCCGGGTCTGCCTGAGGATCTTGCGCTTCGAACCCCTCTTGAGTGGATTCAAATTCCTGATCAGTGATCGATTCCTCGAACTCGTTCATCGCTAACACATCAGGTAAAACGCCCAGGCGGTGGGTTAAACTTCACATGTCGAGAACGGGGCGCTGGGTCTCGGCAAGTATCCTGCAGGGTCGAATTGCGGGCAACCCCGATCACGCTGGTAATGATGGGGGTCTCAGGGACAATCGGCAATTGTCAGCAGCTTGTTGAGACTTTTCTTACGGACTCGCGATTCGACGACCCATTGTGGGCACGTGGTATTATACGGTGGTCCTTGTGGCGGTAATATCGATCAATGCTGCCCTCGATCCATTTCACCCTTTTAGTCTCGTAAACACGGCATGAACCACATTTATCTTGACGCCAATTCCACGACCCCGATGGATGAGGCAGTGCGACAAGTCATGATAGACGCCTATGGCGACAACGACGCCAATCCTGCGAGCCAGCATCGCCCGGGGCAGGTAGCAAGGCGAAAACTGGAGGATTCCCGTTCGTTGATAGCGTCCTTGCTCGGTGCGCAAAGGAATGATCGACTGATCTTCACCAGCGGCGGTACCGAATCAGACAACTTGGCCGTCATTGGTATTGCCGGAGGCCTATCCTCAATTCCTAAAGACCAGCAGCCGGAGGTAATTATTTCGGCTATCGAGCACCCTGCCGTGCTGGGAGCCGCCGATTTCCTCGCCTCTCGTGGGTTCATCATCCACAAGCTGCCAGCCGATGTGAACGGTGTCGTCGATCTGGGCAAGCTAGAGGAATGGATATCGCCGGCCACACGGCTCGTCAGTCTCATGCTGGCCAATAATGAGACCGGAGTCCTTCAGAATGTCTCGGCGGCCGTGGATATCTGCCGGACTCACGATGTCCCGGTACATTGTGATGCCGTTCAAGCAATCGGCAAAATACCCGTGGGGTTTCGCGAACTAGGTGTCGCTGCGATGACCATCACTGCTCACAAGATCCACGGCCCCCGAGGCATCGGCGGCTTATTGGTGACCGATCAGCTTGATGTGCAACCCTTGATGTTTGGAGGAGTCCAACAATTGGGCCAGCGTCCTGGTACCGAAGATATTGCCTTG
>JAAEPL010000476.1 GCA_024232675.1 Planctomycetaceae bacterium | reverse complement strand
CGAAGAAGATTCCGTCGACTGAAAACGAAACGAGGTACGTGATTTGAATTCGATTTCGAATACATCACTGCTTCCTGCCACTGCCGCCCCTTCCGAGGCGAGGCCGGAAGCGGACGACATCGATGGGATTTTGTCATTAACCACGACCGCTGAGATGGTGCCCGTTTCCACTACCATTTCATCAAGTTTCTCTCCATCAACGACGGTTTCGGTCGGCTCCTCAACAACGGAACTTTCTGTCTCTTGCAGCTCCGGCTCAAGCTCGCCGGATGTTTCTCCCGTAATCACACTGATCGACAAATCAGAACAAGTTTCCAATCGAATGACAGTGACTCCGCCGTCCAGTCCTTCGTAAACGTTTGCGCTTCGATCAAGCACACGCAGTTGCGAAAGAACGCCACTATTTTTCATTCCCAATTTTCTTTCACCACCACTGCTGGTATCCACGTTGACCGTAAACTCAGCCTCTGAGTAGGTGCCGTCGGAACCGGTTGCCCGCACAATAATCGTCGACGAACCAACCCGGTCCCATATGGCAGTCATTTGAACCATATCATCCGCCGTGATTAACACAGCGCGGAACAATTCGGGATTCGACACATCCGTTACTGTAAATGTTGGATCGGGATGGGTTTCTACCGTTCCAGCACATTCGAATAAACCATGCAATCCAATCTTTGTAATTCGGTTATTCTCAGTAAGGTTAAATTCGCCTCCGGTGAAATAATCCGTGGGCCCAGTATCGACCTCGGCCAGCACCTGAATATTCGCCGAATAGGTTTGACTTAATGAGACGGTGGGATCTTCGGTGTGATCGGATACGGCAATCGTCAACGTGTCGGTGCCCGCGTACTCCGATTCGACGTGGTAGGTCAACGAGGTTAGTGCTTGGTTGATGCTGGCTAAATCACCTGAAACCGTCACTTGCGATGATCCGTTACCAGTCATTACCAGTTCAGAGCCTCCCACCAATCCAAGGGTGCCATGGGCTACCCTCACAGTGACTGCGAAATTCTGCGTGTCGCCATCTTGGTCGGCAATGGAAATGCCGAGTAATTCCGCAGATCCTGTATTTGCCTGCACCGTGAATTCACTGCTTTGTAAATTGATTAAGGGTGCGTCATTCAAGGGGGTAAACAGAACCGATCCGGATGCCACTTCCAGCACGGTACCATCGCTTGTGGACAAGCCCACTTCGTAGGTAGGAGCCTGTTCGTCACCATCATCTACGAACACCACTAAACCGTCGTTAACCTGAGTTTGGCTAAATGTGTCGATGGCCGTAGATACGTTGGATGACAGGGCGAAATAGCCGCCCGTCACTTTGGATACGACATATTCAACTTGATCCAAGGCTAGCGAAGAACTGTTATAATTAAGCTGCGAGTCGTCGAGAGTTACGGTTTCACCTTCCTCGACGATCAGTTGATTATTCGCAAAGGCAGACTCGACTTCTTCACCGATAATCGTTAAGGAAAAGAACCCTTGTTCGCATGTGAAGCCCATTTTTGAGCTGTCGAGCAAAACCAGCTGATCTTCCGACTGAGTGCCGCCGGTCATTTCTGTTTGCGAAATATCGAAAGCCACCACATCGGCGCAACTCCACGCTTCCATGTCCGTCGGTGTTCCCGTGTCTGACGTGGGAGCCGCAAACACAATCGTTCCTTGCGTGAGTAATTGTCCGCCGACCGTGATCGTTTTTTCGATCACGTCCATTCCATGAATTGCCGTTTGCCAACCGATTGCCTGGCCGTCAATTACGCGACTGATTGTCTCATCGTGGTCGTTATCCGCCGAGTGCAATAAGTGAACATCGTTGTTCTGGGCACTGCTTGCTTCCGCAAAAAGGATCTCCCCCGCACGGAGTTCGTAACCACCCAAGGAAAAGCTATTCTCTATTAGCGTGAAGCTTCCCAAAGTCGATGCCCCACTCAGATCCACGGTACTAAGATCAAGCACCATCGACAGTTGGGTCACGTCGGCTAGGTAACGACCATTGGCCGTTGGTTTGAGCAAAAAGATATCGTCCGCGGCAAAACTTAATGCGTCTCCTGCACCAGGTAAAGATTCGTCGATGACCACATCGTTCTCAGTGCTCAAAAGGACGTCACCCACTTCCAGCGAGAAAGTATTTTCGCCAATGATCACCTGTGTATCCTGAGTGACGTAATGCAGGCCATCAATATCATTCCCCCTGCCGAGACTTAGCAGCTTCGAAATAGTGGCGTCATTCCCCTGATCGCCGAGCTGCAATCCTGCACCGCCAAATTGCAGTACCAGTTCACCATTGAAGTTCTCCCTGGAAGTGCTTGTTTGTTGCAGCGATATCCAAAGTTCATTGGTATGTAAGAGGGGTCCGTCGAAGGTCGGTCCTCGGCTCGACGTACTCTCTCCAGAAACGGTTGACCGATCGATAAGCGTATGTACCCATGTATCACGGAATTCCGCAGAGAAGACTAATTCAGTTTCCAATTCTCCCGTAACGAACTCCAGTTCCCAATTACCTTCCAGAGAAGCGTGGCCTGTCAGGTCGTCACTCCCTGCGACATCGGCCGTTGTTAAAGCAGATATCATTTCTAAAAACTCGCTGCCTGCGGCATCCTTTGCCAAATCGCAACCATAAAAAAGAATGTCTGCGTCTTCGGTCAAAGCGGCTTGCCAGGATGCAATGTCACTGGCGTAACTTGACAAGTTATGCGTGTTCAGAGACATGCCCCCCAATTCCACGCCATCGCCACTGCCGTGTGAAACAAGATGGATGGCCCGCAAATCTCGGTGTTGGCTGAGCGTTTCCGTTATTTGGGTAACGCCATCGCCAGACTGAAGTACGATAATTTCGGAATTTGCCGATTCACCAAATTGGGCGTGAAGATCAGCCAGCATGGTTTGATAATTTTCGACGCCGGAGTCAATAAACACCAATTCATCGATACCACTTGGTGCACCCACAACGGCGGTAGGCATTGAATCCGTTGCAGTCACCGGATCGGTCAGGCTCGAAATATCAAAAGCATCCATCTGCATTTCAAAGGGATTTTCTTCGGCGGGTTGGCAATCGACCGCCACATCCATCACGGCATCGACTTCGACCGGTGCGTCCACCAACATCATGTCAACGGGCAACGGCGACCCGCTGTATAAAATTCGATTTTCCAACTCGCAGGCATCAATCGCTTGCGTTGCCAAACCATTTTTCATGTTCGCGTCCGACTTGCTCGATCCCAACCACTTATGAAACAGTCGCGAAACATGTGATAAGGGGCCTTCATTTGACACTTTTTTATGATCCCGAAAAACCATTTTGGGTCCCTGTAAGAAGGATTGCATGACGCGCAATGATGGCGCAATTTCTCCACTTAAACGTAGGCCTGAAAAGCCTCACGCGCCGGGACCTGAAAACTCAAACGAAGGGAAGCGTTGGAAAACTAGCTCCGTCATTCGGGTTGTTTCGGTTGCAACGAAAAGAGGTCGTATGCGAGTGGCATTTAGGCCCCAATTCCGCGCACTCGCGTTTCACTGCCACACAACTCAAACTTATTAGCCGGATTATTGACTAGGAATCCGCACGCATCGTATTCGTGAACTACGGTTGTTTTGAGAAGTTGTTTCCTAACCTCACTGCCCAACTCCGTTCGCTCAAAATCCCACCCGCAATCATGACCTACTCCAGCGCTCAACCTAGCTTTTCGCAAGGTGCAGACTACCGGGCCCCGGTGAATCTGTCACTTCAGGGCGATGAATTACGGCGTGCCGAACACATTTTGGCTGCGCGGATTCTCATCCTTAGCAATGAATCAAACGAGCCTCAAGTCGGTTTATGCTCCCATCTAAAACAGGCTGGGTTTCCATCAGTCATCCAAAAAAGCCTCGCCTTATTTGAGATAGAAAAATTGGCGACGGAGCCCCACGATCTGATTATTTTCGACGTACGTACGCCAGAGTCCGATACCTTGGCGCAAATCAAAACGTTGCGATCGACGCCAACCACTCCCTCAATGCCAATTATTGTTTTGACCGAGGCCGATGATCAAATCTCGCGACGGGAAGCCCTCAAAGCAGGTGCTACGGATGTGGTCAGCAAGCCGGTTGAAATTGCTGAAATAATCGCTCGCGTCCGGAACGCACTAGGCTTTCAACGTTACGCCGAGCGGATCGACAAGTGCGCTGATTTAGTAACGCGAGAACTGGATCGAGACGCCCTCGTCCACCTCCACAGTCGCCGTCTTTTTCATAATCGCCTAGCAGATGAATTTGCGCTAGGTCGCACAAATGCTCTGAGCCTCATTTTGCTAGAAATTTCTGGTCACGCTGGTAGTGGAGACGATCAAAATCACAATCGGCATGAGCGACGCATGGAAGAGTGTTTAACGAAGTTTAAAGCGCTCGCCCAGCATTACGAGTTCATGATACGAATTGGCCGTGACGAATTTGCGGTAATATGTCGCCACGCACAATCACAACAGACCCTCACGTTGGCCGAGGAACTGCGGAATTCTGCCGGAGAACGCTTCGCAACAGGGCCCGCACTCAACCCTGAATTCAACGTCAACATTGGCATCGCTCGGTATACGCCGACCGTGACTTCCAGCGAGATGCTTTTTGACATGGCTGATTCGGCGTTGTATTACGCCAAACTCGATAATCAAAGCACGGTTCGCGTTTACTCCGAACTCGAAGCGGAACTCGCTCAACATCAACACAAAAATGATGTTGCCGATAATTCGGTGTTGTTGGAACAAGTTGATCCACACATTGGAAAAATCCTAATTGTTGATGACGAACCGCTCGTTTCAGGAATGCTCTTCGCACAGTTATCCGAATCCGGCTATCAAAATATTGATACCGAAAACGAAGCAACGAAAGCAGTGGAACGCATTCACGAATACCAGCCTGACCTCGTCATACTCGATATTCGCATGCCCCGAATCAACGGCTTGGAAATTCTGAGTCAACTGAAATCCGACGAATTAACATCCTCGATACCCGTTCTCATTATGACGTCCTCGAATGATGATCGGATTCGACTGGCGGCATTGAAACTGCAGGCAGACGACTTTTTAATGAAGCCTGCTAATGCTGCGGAACTGGATGTCCGAGTAAACAACGCCCTGCGAATGAAATTCCAGACTGACCAGTTGCGCCGTGTTTCGGATCGCCTGCGATTCGAAATT
>JAAEPL010000475.1 GCA_024232675.1 Planctomycetaceae bacterium | reverse complement strand
CCCAGTATTCCCGTCGTGTTCATCAAAACCATGACGCCCGGGACCGCCGCCCTGAATGTGCCACTTGCCAAAATGGGCTGTCCGGTATCCGGCTGACTTCAGTGCTTCCCCAATGGTCACGTCTGACGCATTGATCGACTTGATGTTTTGTGGAGGCAGGAGTTTGGGATTAGCAGCAGCGGTTAAGCTGCGGGACGCCTTGGTCCAGTGATTCGCCGCTGGACTACGGCCGTTGATGATGCTCAGCCTGGTTGGTGAACAGACAGATGCGGGCGCGTAGGCGGCCGAGAATCTCATCCCCTGATCGGCAAGCCGTTGCAAGTTTGGGGTGTCCACAATTGGGTTCTTCGAGTTGTTCATCTCCGGGTGCATCGCGACTGCAAGACCGTTCCACGATTGATCGTCCGACATCATGAAAATGATGTTGGGTCGTTCGTCAGCGTGAGCTGCAGAAAGACATAAAAGGGCATGCACCAGAATCACTGCCAACATGTGGCCAGAGTTCAGACGAGGAAATTTTACGTTTTGTACTCTCTTCGGGATTTGCCGCCAGTTTTCAATCGCGTTCATAAACAACTTCTCGTTCTGAATTGTGATGTGCCTCATGTCGAAATAATCCACTGGCCAAATCATTCTGGTCAACCAACTCGAGGACAACGGATTGTGGACCGCCTTTTGCCTTCGGCAGCTTGTCAAAAAAGATTTCGGTGATAATTCCCGATTTACGGTCAAACCAGATTTCGATGTACTTGGCTCCCCGATATTCCGAGGACTTCTTTTCAGCGATCAGGCAGCCAGTCCCGCTGTTCGGCGAATCATTTTCCGTATCGAGCCAGCAAATGTCATAAGCTTCGCGAATGTTTTCCAGATCATCATGAAAGTTGATAAAAGGAATTGCATGTTGGCTTCCGGGAAGGGCTCCCTGAAATCTATCAAGGCTCTGACTGACTCGCACTTTTCCTTTGGGAGGAACAGCCCAGCTTTGACTTCCATCGCATCCTGTGACGAACTGATCACCATTGGCAAACCGTCGTATCAGGACGTATTGATTCTTTCCCCGAATATGCAGCATCGCCCCATCGATCGGTGGTTGTTTCTTTTTCTTCCTGGACTTGAATTCATTTCGCCATGCTCGTCGCGATTTCTTGTTCGATTGGATCGCCGTTATTACGTAGCTGCGATCCGCTGCAATCTTGGAAACGGCTATCAATCGCTCCAATTGCTCTTCTGCAGCAAGCGCAGTTGTTCCGGTAACCAATGGAATCAAGAACAGCCCGATCAGAAGCAGGGCTGCGATCGAGCCACCGATCCACTGTATATACCGATTGCGATTCCACACGCTCGGCAACTGAGCCATTTCGCCAACGTGATTCTTGGGTTCCTGCCATTCGCTGCCCGTTAACTCTTGGTGAATACCGTCATGTAGCAGCGAGTACTCAACAAATAATTTGGCATTGGCCGGGTCCGCGTTGATCAAGCGTTGAAGTTCCTGATGTTCGTCGACCGAGAGTTCGCCATCGATTTGGCGGCTCATCAACTTTTCGAATCTATTTTCGCGATCACTCATTTCCGCCCTCCAACTGTGCTTTTTGAATGATGCAATCGCGCAGCGTAGCCCGGATTCGCTGGAGCGTTTTGGAAATGTTGTTGGGGCTGGTATTCAGTTCTTCTGCAATCGCGGCGGGCTTGAGATTGTCGGAATATCTCAACTCACAAATATGTCTCGCTTTTTCCTGTAGTGTCGCAATGCATTCCTTCAAAAAGACCAATGTACCCAGCGTATTGTTAGAAGCCGTATCAAACGCGACTGCGAGACTTTCGACGGTTTCCGAATCAAAGACCAATGGCTTGGTTTGCCTGCCACGGAAGTAATTGCGAATCTGATTTCGAGCGATACCGATTGCCCAATGTTTGAATGGAACTTTGGGATCGTAGCGTTCAAAGCTCTTCAGAACGGCAACCGCTGTTTCCTGCAGGATGTCTTCGTGCTGACCACGATCCTGAATTTGGGAAGCCACAAACGCCGACACGGCCGGTAGTGCCGACATCCAACATCTGGTCGCTTTTTCCGTT
>JAAEPL010000474.1 GCA_024232675.1 Planctomycetaceae bacterium | reverse complement strand
GATCGTGGCTGTTTATCGATTTCAAAATCAACACTGTGATTGTCACCACGTTTGGCGACGTGAACTTTTTTGATCTTCGCTTGATCCACAAATTGAATGTTGCGCTGCAGGCACAAATCGCCCAAATAGTTTTCAAACCGTCCTCGATCCAACTGATAGCTGGGACAGGGCGCGTATCGCTTGCCTCCGACTTCGCGCCGATCTTCAATCCGGGAGTTGTCGCCGGCGGGAAAGAAAAACCGCAAACCCAATTTGGGTAATTGCTGCTCTAGGATATGGTCCTTGAGCCCGAGCACCTCGGCAAAGTAGTAAGCCGCCACTTCCACCGTAGATTCCCCCACTTTGAAGGCCGCTTCTGGAACGGGATGTTGCCTTTTCTCGAGTACGGTGATCGAAGCATGCGGCAGTTTTTGGCGACATTGTAACGCCATCGAAAGTCCCGCCAGACCGCCGCCGAGGACGAGAATGTCACTTTGATTTTTAATTTCCTGCATCGGTCGCCCTTGTCGAATTTTCAATGGTTCAAAATCACAGGTTCAACATTTCAAAAACGTGATCTAGCCGGTGCGTATTAGCTCGCTGGGCCGGCATGGCAGCCTGCAATTGCGGCTGGGATTGCTGAACACGTTCGGTAATTTCCAACATCAGATCGCGGATTAAATCAACGTTATCGCGAAAACGATTTCTCAGTTCTGAATCCTCAAGCTTCTCTTTCAATTCAGCATTCAGGCGAGTCATTATTTCGATTTCGTTTTGGTTCACAAAAGCCGACACGGCATTCACATGCGGATCCACTTCGTACCACTCGCGGAAAAACTCTTGCATCTTCAGGTTCATGTCGCGAATTTCTTCGACCCCGTGCGAGAGCGATTGGATGAAATTCACATCTGTCAATTTCTCGTTGAAATACAACAACGCCGGGAAGCCCCAGTAAACGGCATAATCCCAAACAAATTTCAAAGCCATGATCCGCGGGTTTCCGAATAACGGATACTGATCCCGGTAGGTCAACAAGTTGTTCTGAAACAGGGTCAGGAAAACACTTTGCAAGGTAGGCGCTAATTGCTGAATGGAACGACCTTGTAAATCCTCCTCGATCAACTTGCCCACCATGGTGTTGCCAATGGCAATAAAATCGCTTCCCGGTGAATAAAAGGGATCCAGGAATGCCGCGGCTTCTCCCACTAATCCCCAGCGATCGGCCGAAAATACTTGGCGAGAGCCACG
>JAAEPL010000473.1 GCA_024232675.1 Planctomycetaceae bacterium | reverse complement strand
GCTTCGCTCGTACAGCGGATTCAACGAGCGCTCTTCGCCCAAAACCACGTCCGCAACGATTTCGTTACCGTCACGCAGCACAGTAAGCCTGATTTCTTCACCGGGCGGAAAGCTCTTTACGCGAGGGATGAGCTTGTCGATTTTCGTAAAGCTTTCGCCGTTGACTTTGATGACGACGTCCCCGCGAGCTAAGCCTCCCTTTTGAGCCGGTGAGTCTGCCGTTACGCGTGTGATCGCAACTCCCCTGTCTGTCTGGCTCAGGTTGACTCCCATGAATCCCGACTGTGGTTTGATTAATCGAGCATTCACTCCCACAACACCGACGCCCAGTGGGCGAACTTCGTCTTTAACGGTGGCCAACCAATTACCGATATCCAAGCTATCTTCGGTTGTCCATGGGATGACAGGCAAATTGTCTCCCTCGACCTTAAGCAGCGCTAAGTCGGTATCCGGATGAACACCGTAAACGTATGCCGCCACGTCTTTCCCATCAGGAAGCCGACATTTGATCGGTGCCTTCAACTCACTAAGTTTTGTGAGCACATATCCGTCTGCGGAGACGATCGCTCCTAAGGCAACGGGCTTGTCATTTTTGCGAATTTCTACCGTCGCTTTGGCAGTCGGACCGATTACCGATTTGAAGGCATCGAGGAAGCCATTCGATGTGCGAGAACTGGCACGGGAACGAGAGCGACGTCCCCGCCGACGCGCGGATGAAGGTTTATCGGAGTCTGACTTTTCCTCAGTCTTCTCCTCTGTATCTTTTTTGCCCTCTTGTTCCGTGGTTTCGGCCGGTTCGGCTTTGTTCTTATCCTCCGAACCTTTTTCGTATTTCTCTTTTTTCTTTTCTTCTTGCTCTTGGGTCGGCGGTGCCTCTTGGGTGCCAATTGCAAACGCGGAGGTTCCGCTAAAGCCTGCAAATAGAGCACAGAGGATGGCGACGGATAGAGACTTGGTAACTGGTGTCAGGAATGCGTTATTTATTTTCATGGCAGTATCGTTGGGTTGGGCTGCTTGTAAGGGCGTGTGTCCGAGGGATTTACCGGAGATCATCGGCGTCTTTTCGAGAACCGACAGTTACCTCGATCTCCATTTCTTTATCATCGCGTTCGATTTTGATTTTCATTTTATCTTTGGGCTCCGCGCGTGTGAACAACGTGCGGAAACGTCTTTGGCTGCGAATGCGAATACCATCAATCTCGAGGATGCGATCGCCTTCTTTAATACCCGCTTTTTCCGCGGGCCCTTTTTCGACAACGCTTTCGATAACCAGCGTGTCACCCTCCATGGACATGCCTATCCACGGTTCGTTGGCTGGATTAACACCACCGATGCCACGACCCCAATCGCGACCTTTCGATAAATCGTCCCACTGTTCTGAAAAGACATCGACAGGAACATGAACGTTGTCCGACACACGCATGCCGATACGGCTATGAATTCCCACCACGTCGCCATTCATGTCGACCAGAGGACCTCCGCTATCTCCACCCACTAGACTACAGTCGGTAGAGATGGACGAATCACCGTTGTTCAAAATGCGGCCTATTCGGTAGACCAGTCCGCGATCCTCTTCCCATCCGCCGGGATGCCCGATCGCCATCACCCACTGGCCTGTTTTCAGTTCGGAAGACACGCCGGGGTTCAAATAGGGGTACTTATCTTTCGCTTTGATTTTGAGAAGGCCCGAGTCGAACTGTCGGTTGAGACCCAGTGTTTTCGCTTCTAGTTCCGTCCCGTCCGGAAGCTTGATGATCGCATTGCGATTGGCCGCTCCAATGACGTGGGCTGCCGTCATCACGTACCCATCACGCGTGACGATTACGCCAGTTCCTTGGCTCTGCCCGACTTGGACACTGACCGTGGCGTCTTTGACATCACCGGAGAGTTCTTTGAAATGTTCTTGCATCTCTTTGAGTTGGGCGATGCTCGTGGGTGCTTCGCCACCAAAGAAATCAAATTCAACTTGGACTGTATTGTCAGCGTTAGCTGCAGCCTCCTCTTCGCTGATGTCCGAATCCGACTGCGCGGAGGCTACGTTGCTTAACAGGAAGAACAAAAGCAAAGCAAATGTGCCCGTCAAAGCAGCGGATATACGGGTTTTATTAGAAAGCTCGAACGTAAGAGCTTGGTCGGCAGGCTGCCTATAGCGGGAGGGCAAACAACGGGTCATTTTGTTTCCTTGGATTCTGGCCGTTCGGGAACCGAATGGCTGTGAATGGGTACACTTCGAGGTGAGTCGCTTCGCCACTCGCCTTTACTACCATTTTACCACCCTTAAAGCGGATGGGCAGTCCGCAATTTTAACCTATATCCCGTACATTCCGACCTACCCGACGTAATATGCCTGTTGAGCCTGAATTTTCCGGCGGTTTGTTCGCCCGATTAGCGACCTTATTTCGTCGTTTGCGGGCTTTTCCCTTGGATAACCTTGCGAATCTGCCCAATTATTCGCCACGGCTGGGCACGGGGATTCAGCATTCTTAATTTAGATGTCGCATTGCACGACTTGCCCCCGTTCCTGCCCGAAAAGCCCCAAAATCGTTCAAAATGTCGCCGATCATCAGACAGAAGTGTTCACTGTCCAATTTTGACTAGTGGCGAGGAGAGTTAAACGGCGAGTGCCAATTTGTTGCGTGCGACCATTACTGCTGATGTTAGATCCACGGTCTTTGCTCTCGTCTGATCCAAAGATTTGGAAAACCGTTTCGCGAAGAGGAGCTAGTGACTCGTTCATCTCAAGTTTGAAATCGTAAGGCCTCGAGAGCGAGCAGCCAAAAAAGGCTGGGCGAGCAAACCCGTGGAGCTTGTTCGGGTGAGAGCCGAGACTTAGTCGCTGTTTTTCGCTAGCAAGCATCGAAGAATCTAGCCCGCAAAGTTTACCACCTTTTCCGACATGGAACCGGAAGCGGTAGCAGACGAGCTTTTGAAGTCGTTGTGATGATTCTGTCGAATAATCTTTCAATCCACAATCTAGCGGTGCCGATGACAAAATAGACTTGTTTACCGAATTGGTAAACGGTTTTTTGATCCAGAAAATCGCAAAGACAAATCACTGATCGAAAATCACAAGCATGTGAGACGATCAGCCCAAGCAGGAGGGAATCGATGCTTCGTCGAATGATGTTAGCGCTGGTATTGGGAGTCGCTTTCGTGGCGATCTCAAACTCGCAGGCGGAAGCCCAGGACTACCGCGTCGCCGGGGCATATGGTAATCAGGCCAGTAATATGAGTCGGTTTTACCACTACCCATACGTGACGTACCCACACAACTATTATGGTCCCGAGTACTACCGAAGTAACGGCAGTATGTATTACCGCTATCCGCAAGAGATGCGGATCCCGGTATACAACCGTAATTGGAAAAACTACTACCCCGGAACCCGTCGGTACCACTGGGGCCATCAATTCATCTTGGATGTGTTCTAAACAGCCAGACAAATTGAAGTATATACAGAAAAGCCTGCTCGGATTAACGAGCAGGCTTTTCTTTTTGCCGTACGCGTTCAATCCTTCTTTTGGGCCGTTGTAGTCGCGGGTTCGCCACGTTCAATTCGCGATTTGAATTTTTGGTACAACAACGAAATTCCCAGTAAGAGCAAACCTAGGATCATGAGGGCGACAACCCGCACAATGAGCGCGAATTGTGCCAGATCCAAAAGAAAGACCTTGGCAAGAACCGTTGCGAAAAGCCCAAGACCGAGAAAACGCGGCAACGGATACCGGAACCAAAAACCACATGCCACCATCAACGCGGCATAAAAACCCCAGGCCACGGAGAAAGTTGCTTCTTTGGCAATCGAGGGAGGCGTACCTTCTGTCTCAAAAAACTTTTGCACTAGGCAAGAGACGAGTAGCAGCAAGGTCAAGTGACCGAGAATGGTAAGCAGTGCGTGTGGCGACGTCTTGCTGGTTTTGTGAGAGTCGCCTCGGTCAGCCCAGTAAAAAAGACCAAATCCGATCAGTAATCCACCCACCGTACCATGACAAATACTGTTGCCGGCATTCCAAGCTAAGACTCCGTCGGTCTGCAGGGCTATTAGTAACTGGTAGATACTGATAACCGATGCGATTTCGAGCACGAATAAGCCAATTTGCGCTGTGTACAAATAGCGCGACTTCGTCCCCAATTTGATTAGCGTGGCGGCGTAAACAGCCCACATGCAAGTGCAAACCGTCACGACATTTGAAATGAGTGCCGTCGGTCCCATGACATACGCGATTTGACATGCCAGCGTTGTTAAGAGAACAAAATGACCGGCGCCTGTCAGAATAAAGTGTGCGTCTTTTTCAATGGTGCCCAATAGTTGCTGGCGACGTTGCCAATAAAGCCAGCCAAACCCAATCAGCAATGCTGCTACTAAGCTGTAGGCTAGAAGCGGAAGTAATCCCCAGCTCGATGCGATATCTAAACGAATCCCGCTTGCGATTCGCACTAAGGTCAACGCGGCGGCCGTAATAAATACCAGTAGCCCGATCCCGGTCAGTAATGAGTAGCCGGTCCGCCAGCCTAGGTTGATTAAGCCAGCGGAGTAGATAGCCCACAGGGCGACGCAAAGCGTTAGACCCCCCCAAGCTGCGGTGGGAGATGACTTGGCAAACCAATAAATTGTCTCGCTGGATAGAAAGAAAAGGAGCAGGAGGTGACCGAGCGTTGTAAACAACAGATGCAGTTGTTGCTCGTTTCTATTTAGCGATACCTGGTTGGGTCGCCAGTGTTTCCAGCCAGATAACAAGAATAACGTGGCGGTCATCAACACGACCATTCTCAGATTGAAATCCCACTGTGTCGGCAGTTGGGAAGTCTGCGTCAGCAAATGAAAGCAAGTGAAGGCCGCAAGCGGTAAGGCGATGGCAGTCGTGTACTTACGCAAGCCCGTAATGTTAAACGCGAATGCAAGTGACCAAAGAATGCCAACGTCAATTGCGAAAAGGGTTAAAAATACCGGGATGTTGTCGTGAAACTGAATTGCCATTGCAACCAGTAATGTAAGGTTTGATATGGCCAAAAAAGCGTCACTAAACGACTGCATTTTGACTCGGCCCAGCCAGGATTTGCCAACAATGATTCCCGGGATCCGAGGCATCCACCAATAACTACTACCCGCGACTCCTAAGGTTCCAGTCAGCCATAACCAGCGGGTGGTGTTTGGATCCCACCATTCATTGCCACCCGTTGAGTTCATGATCACTTCGGCCGTCGGCAGCGTTTTTAGTAGGGTTAGAGCGAACGCTAAGGATGAGGTCACCAACATTTGTCGATCCCGAAAAGCGAAACCGATCAGTGCGAAGGCGACACCTTCCAGAGCCCAAATCGACGTCCAAAGGTGCGGGGATTCGTAAAACCAAACGGTGAGACCCAGCGTCAATAGAAGAGAGCTCAATGCTAGATTCACCCGCGCTAAGCGATCGTTAACTTGGAGTCTCCGCCATGCAAAGACGCATAAAACAAGGTGGAGACCTGCGAGTAAGAGACAGAGGGTTGCGACCATCCGTAAAGATTCAAAATTTAAATATGCAAAACCAGCGACGTATCCCAAGCTGTTGCAAGTCAATACGTTATTCCCCATAGCAGTGCTGGGTGTGCGGAATAATAAGTGAGGCAGTGAGATAGCAACTAAAAAGATCGCCGCATGGAGGCTTAATAACGCAGTGGCTTGTTGGGTGTTAGCAAATGATTGAACAAAGTTACCGAAGGGGAAATTCGTGATCGCAGGCAGGAAAATGATCGCCGTAACAACCCAGGCCAGTTGTTGTAGAAAACTCCATTTCCCTAGATGGGCAGAAACGATCAGGGCAATGTTTAGGAAGGCGAGGTAACTGAAAGTGATAACAGGGTCGCTTCCCTGCAAGGTCACGAAAGGCGTGATGTATCCGCCTACCGCACCTAATAAAATAATTCCCACACTCTTGTTGCGAAGCGATATCCCGATGGCTAAGGCTGTAATCAGTGCACCATCTAAGAATCCCCAAACTTGTTCATGGGGGGCCCCAAGTTTATATGAATGGGTCATGGCCAACCCGCTCGCATACAGCGAAAAAATACCAACGCCGTATAAAACATGGCTATGCAATTCGAGTGAACGTCTTTTGAACCAACCTGCCACAATGATCACGGCCAGTCCCAAGGAATGGAGTAGAGCGACTCGGGACCACGCTGGGAGGTCAAGGTAACGCCAACTCCAAACCACAAAAAAAGCGGTAGAGAGAATGAGTAAGATACCCCCTACCCAAGTAAACAAACGCCCGCCGATAAGTGATTCCAAAGATTCCGATTTTGGCTTGGTCGATTGGGGTAATGGCGACTGTTTTGCATGCGTTGGATTTTTGGTGGTCTGAGCGGATTTGCTTGCTGAAGACGAATTGGTTGACTCGGTTTTTGTTGTCTTGCTGGAAAGACTGGGGGTGGACGGTAAATCCGCTTTACCACCTTCATCGGCGGTTGGGAAAGTCATTTCTTCCGTCAATAAAATAACGTCAGGAAGTTCATCGTTGGTATCTGATGGTAGAACGGGTGGGATAAGCTGCTCGGGTTCCCGGGTGGGGGAGGCCTGAAGAGTCGATTCCGTCTGTTGAGGCGGCAATTGCGCCGGTGGTAAATCCTGTTCGGTAAATTCGCTTTCCTCTAAATCGAGATGCTCCTCTAATTGCGAAACACGTGAAGTGATCTGTTGAAGCAGTGAACGAATCTCTAGCAATTCTCTTTTGGAATCAATGTTGCTATCCATAAGTCAGCCCGTTGGGAGGAGGGTTCTGTTGTTAGCGAATGTTTAGGATGGCATTAGCAGCCTGTCCCAGTAGCTCTCTTCGTTGATCGATTGTGCCTTGCTCTAATTCCTGCTGGATGTCAAATATGGAACCCATTCCAATCATGATCCAAGCGATCGTGTCGTCACCTAATGAAGATTGCAGCTGGTGTCGTTGCCGATGTTCTCCGACATAGCCGGAAATCATCTTGTGGAAATTCAGGTAAAGGTTGCGCAAAGCGAGGCAGATCTCGGGATCATCAACTTCATTCAGCCCAGAAAAAAGAATGCGATGAAGTCGACTGTTACCGCGGTTTTGAATCTGGCTTTCGATTAACTGCTCGGCCGCAGTAATATCAGATTTTTGCTTGATACTCTCAGCCCAAGACGAAGCAACAGCTTCGAAGACGAAGCCGATGGCGTCTAGAAACATGGACTTCTTCGTTGGCCAAATGCGGTAAAGTTCATTTTCACGAACCTCGCATCTTTGTGCCAACAGAGCGGTCGTTGCGCGGCGATAACCGCATTCTGCAAAGACCTCAGTAATTAAAGGCAGGAAATCCGGTTTGCGGGAGGTGCCGCGACGTTTTTGGGTGGGATGGCTCATAAATCACCAAGTGTAAAAGTGCCCTCCCTGACTTTTGTAAGTGAATGCTTACAAGCGGGCCGGTCCTTGTCAAGTGATTTATGAGGTCATCCTTTCGTGTGTGGATTGGATTACAAAATGGGGGCGAGTTAGCGGAGATCAGGGCTATGAGGCGTTGTTTTTTTCCCAAACAACTTGCAGCAATTCATCGACGTCTCGATAGGACTGCTTTTCTTCAACCGCAGCGTCCAGCATTCTGCGGGCATCCGACTCGTTCCATCCCAGAGTTACCAGGATTTGGTAAACCTCGTCAGCGATATCCCGTACGATGTCGCCGTCCTCCGTAGTTTCCGTGGGCATCATCAGAGCAAATTTAGCCATTTTGCGTCGCAGCTCGGCAATGATTTTTTCGGCGGTTTTCCCGCCGATTCCGGGAAGCGTCTTGAGGCTGTTTACATCTTGCTGCTCGATGGAACGGGCGATGTCTTGTACGGGCCGTACCATACCGCGGAGTGCTTTTTTGACCCCCAGCCCTCCTACAGAACAAAATAATTCGAAAAACTCCCTTTCAACTTCACTCGTGAATCCGATGAGTCGGGGAATCAGGCGGCTTCCCTGCGAAGAGTTTCCTTCGATAAAGTGCAGCGTGTGCAGAGATACTTCTTGGTCCATTTGCATTTGCAATTGCCGTCGCGTGAAATCGGGTACCAGTATTTGGTATTCGAACGGTGGAGCACTCAGAACACAAAATTCATCTTCCAGACGAACGAGTTTTCCGTGGATACGGGTAATCATGAAATTGACTCAATCGATAAAGGGGTAGCGGTCGGGATTTTGGAAGACGTTACTCAAGATCTAGTGCTGCATGTCTCATGCTGATGCAGCCGTGGCAGATTGCAATTGCCAAGGCGTCTGCGACGTCGGGAGGTTCGGGTGGCTCGGCAAGCTCAAGCATAGAGCTGATGGTGGATTGTATTTGGCTCTTTGAGGCGCGGCCGTTCCCTGTAATGACGCGTTTGATTTGCGTAGCCGAATAGTGGGCGGAGGTAAGCTCTGCCGTCGCTGCCGCTAGACACAGCACACCACGGGCGTGTCCCATCAGGATCGCTGTTCGCGGGCGAGCGTAATGTGAATAGAGTTCTTCCAAGGCAACGACCTCGGGATTCAAGGTCTCAATGACCTCTTCCATTCCTCGTTTCAACGCTAACAGCCGTGTTCCCATCGGCTTTTTGGAGGAACCTCCGCGAATAATTCCAGCCTCGATTAAATGAATCTCTTGGGGACCTGCAAAATCAATAACGCCGTACCCGGTCACATTTAACCCGGGATCGATTCCCAGAATCCGGATGACATTTGGGGAAGTGCTATTCATCGCGCTCTCATGCTTGATACAAAAGGGCGATGCATTGGGCTTCGATCGACAGTCCCTTCCCGACCGGGCCCACGCTTTCACCCGTCTTTGCTTTGACACTAACCCGCGATTTTTCAAGCTTCAAAGCTTCGGCAATCGTGGAGGTGATGGCAGCACGATGGTCGAGCATTTTTGGCTTTTGCGCAAAAATGATGCAGTCAATATTGATTAACTGGAAGCCAGCCTTGCTTACTTCTGCTGCAGCCAGGGATAGCATCTCAATGGAATCACGGTTGTGATTCTCTGCCGCAGTGTTGGGAAACAGCTCCCCAATATCACCCAGCGCCGAAGCGCCCAGTAATGCGTCCGTGATCGCGTGAAGTAGTACGTCGGCGTCCGAATGGCCCACCAACTCGTAAGCGAATGGGATATCGACACCACCGATTCGTAGCGGTCCTCCCGGCTGGAGTCGGTGTGTGTCGTGGCCAATGCCAATACGCAGTGAGTGTGGATTCATCACATCAAAATACCCTTAATTCTCAAAAATCAAAAGCCGGGCAGCTAAGTAATGAACCGTGCAGGATGTCTCAAATGGCGCTTCTGGAAAGCGGTGTGCCCATTTTTTGTTGGAAGCCCGAAGAAGAAAAAATAGTGAAATAAGTTGATTTCGCGAATACGCCTTAGTGGGAAGCAGGCGGTCACCAAGCAGGCAATCTCTTTTGTTTTATTTAGGGCGAGATGTTTTGCACTCACAGAAGCTGACCGTGGCCATGAGGAATGCAGTAATCAATGAGCATTTTATGGTTACCATCATGAGGTATTT